>JBKCFW010000136.1:0-3691 GCA_046303675.1 bacterium | reverse complement strand
AAATGCGATCATCGCCACAATGCCTATACCTACCACTTTCCAATTGATGGCTTTTCTGTTGTTACTGAAAAGATAACAGATGGCTATAAGGAAGAACATTCCTCCGATACCACGAAGGAGGTTCATTATTTCGAAATTCATGGAGTAGTTTCAGGTTTGTACGAATTTGAGTATTAATTATGGATTTTTGGTAAATCTAGCTTTAAGTTTATCCACTAAATCAGTTATATCAGGGGATATCTTGGTTCTTAAAACAAATAGTCCATAGCTGAATATAAATAAACCGGATTTTATTACTGAAATGACAATCGTATTGCCACTAATTGGGAACAACTCGATTAATATTAATATTCCCATAGCGGCCACCAAAACCTTTAGATTATGCATAGAAAATGGCTGTAGTTTGTAAAATTTCCATATAGCAAGAAAACGTATCAAATTAAAACAGATGATAGAGATCAAGCCACCATATGCTGGTCCCATAACTCCAATTTCACGCGTTAAGATATAATTCAGTGCTAAAGTAGATATGACAAAAAACATATTACTAAGCAAATCGATCTTCCAGTGTTTCGACAACATAAGAATCTGTGAGTTCATGCCTGTGCCCATATCAATGATCTTGGCTGCACCTAATACAATGATTAAATATGTAATAGGAGAGTAGGTAGGACCTAATATAAAAACCAGAGAATCTATATTGAACCAAATTAAACTGATCAATGCCATTCCCATTATAAGAAGGTTCAGGGCTGTTTTTTTATAGATTGCATTTAATCGATCCATATTTTTATCTTTCCAGGCGATGGCGATCTGAGGGGTAACAGAAGAAATCAAACTTCTTTGAGGAACTTCCATTAACGTGATCAGATAGGTTGCAGTATTAAAAACAGCTGTATCAGTCAGTCCTTGGGTTGATTGAGACGCAAGAATAATACTATCATTAGTTTTGGCAATGGCATTTAGTGCTGAGCTGGCAAAAAAGGCCAAGCCGAATCCTGCCATTTTCCCACCCAATCTTTTTGTAACACTGCTTACTCCAATGTGGAAGGGTACTTGTTTTGATTGCCAGATATAAAAAATGAGTAAAAATAATGGAGGTAAATAAGTAATTGAAAACCAATTAGCAAATGCATCAAATCCCTTGATCATACCCGTTACCCATAAAATAATCAAAATGGTACTCATCAATCTGAAAAAAAACTCTTTAAGGAAATTCGATACATATGTTTTTCCTATTATCCAGGCATACACTTCAAAAAAACTGAAAAGTGTTAATCCAATGGTTAATGGATAGATTAGATCATAATATTCAATAAATAAAGGTGATCGATATCCAAATTTTCTGATGATAAGTGGTTCAAAGTAATAGAGAAGAACTAGCATTAAGGCTAAGCCTGAAAGAACAACCATCAAGGTAATGAAGCTGAGATCGTTTTTCTTATTTGTTAGGTATCGTTTATGAAAAGGGAAGAACTTGTACGAAACGGGTATCATACCCATTGTACCTAATGTGGATAATAAAAGCGATAGCTCAAGAAGTAGTCTGGTTAGGCCAAATTCCTCTGCTGTGAAATATTTTGGGAATAAAAAAAGTACATTTAATGCACCGATCAGAAACCCTGCATAAATGAATAAAAGTGAAAGAAAACTCTGGCGTCTGATCGAACTCATGTAGAGAATAAAATATTGATAATCAAAAATAAACAATCTACAGCCCCTACCAAAAATAGACAAAAGTTCTATTTTTGATGAAAACCGGTTGATATCGGGCTATTTGTTATGACTACCATTGAACGAATAAAGCATTTTTTTACTCAATTTGGAATATATACTCATCAATTCAGAATGGGAGTTAAAGGTTCTATTCCGATGATCAGGGATTTTGTTAAGTTTAAAAGAGCATTTGCGGATCAAACTGAATTTACGAAAACAAATTTTTATCCGTTATTGGCCGATAGATTTGATACTGCCGGTATAGCTACAGGCCATTATTTCCATCAAGATCTTTTGGTAGCTCAAAAAATATTTTTGGCAAATCCTCGTCGCCATGTAGATGTTGGCTCTCGTATCGATGGTTTTGTTTCACATGTTGCCAGCTTCCGACAAATTGAGATCATTGATATCCGAAAAATTGTTTCTAAAACTGATAATATTTTATTTAGGCAGGCAGATCTCATGAGTCCAGATTTTAAGCTGACTGAATTAACTCCTTCATTGTCTTGTTTGCATACCATTGAACATTTCGGTTTAGGTAGATATGGAGATCCTTTTGATCTGGATGGACATCGTAAGGGTTTCAAAAACTTGGTTAGCTGTTTGGAAGAAGGTGGGATTTTTTATTTTTCTACGCCAATTGGAAATCCGCGTATAGAATTTAATGCGCACAGGGTGTTCTCTATTTCCATTTTATTGGATATGTTTAATGTTAATAATATGGAAGTGCAAGATTTTGCATTTGTAGATGACAATGGAGATTTACAAAAAGATCAATCTCCTTTTAGTGATAGTGCAAAAGGTAATTTCGGGCTTAACTATGGTTGTGGAATTTTTACATTGGTAAAGAAAACGTCATGATCATAACCCAAATCACCGGTGGATTAGGAAATCAACTATTTCAGTACGCAGCTGGGTTTTGTGTTGCAAAAAGGTTAAATACAGATCTTGCATTGTATTTTACTTTAGAGGATACCGACACGAAAAGGAAGCCGGCTATTGCAGAACTTTTTCCCAATCTTAAATGGGTAGAGGAATCAGATGTACGTGATTATATTCCTAAAAATACACTTGAAAGAATTTGGCAGCGCTTATTACCTTTTCAAAAAAAAGTTTTTTACAAAGAGCCTCATTTTCATTACGATGATAATATTCTTAAGATTTCAGATAATACCTATTTAAAAGGATTTTGGCAATCTGAAAAATATTTCATTGAATATCTGGATGAATTAAAATTTAAATTGCTTTCTGCTATTTCATCAATTAAACTTGATTCGGTCATTGAGGAAAAGTTAAATGCACATAATTCGATTTCTGTACATGTTCGAAAAGGTGATTATCTAAAGCCTCCATATATTTCTTACTACCATCAATTATCGAATGACTATTATAAAAAGGCTGTAAATGAAATAATCTCTTCATCCACAGTAGCAAAGGTTTTTGTATTTACTGATGATATTGAATGGGTAAAGCAGAATTTAGATATTGGGTATCCGTATGAAATAGTCAGCGGGCAGTACACATGCTCTGCTTTCGAAGACATGAAGGGAATTATCGAATGTAAACATCATATAATTGCCAACAGCAGCTTCAGTTGGTGGGCAGCGTGGTTGGGTTCTAGTGAAAATAAAAAGATAGTGGCTCCTGCAAAATGGTTCAATGAAGGTCCTCTAGATACTGAAGATCTTATACCGGAAAACTGGATCAAAATTTAAAAATCATAAAAAAACCTGTATCCTATTTAGGATACAGGTTTTTATCCGTAAAACAATCTTACATATGTGATTCGATCTTCTTTACGAAGTTCGCTTTGGGCTGTGCACCAACTAATTTATCAACAACCTGGCCGCCTTTTATGAATAAGATAGCCGGGATACTGGTGATACCAAAATTCATCGATAATTGAGGGTTATGATCAACATTTACCTTGCCAATATTTACTTTCCCATCATAATCTTTTGCTAACTCTTCAATT
>JBKCFW010000135.1:0-8484 GCA_046303675.1 bacterium | reverse complement strand
CCTACATGAAGCAGGGTGCCATCTGTATACCCTGCCACTTCCATGGTGGCTTTGTCAGTTTCAACATCTGCCAGATTATCATCCGCTTTTACAACATCACCTACCTTTTTATTCCATTGTACGATCTTACCCGAAGTCATGGTATCACTCAACAACGGCATCCTGATCACGGTCACGCCCAATTGTTCGGGGGTAATGCTTGGTGTACTTGCTGCCGGTGCAGGAGCCTGTGCGGCAGGAGCGGGTGCAGATGCAGGTGCAGCAGTTCCTTGAGCAAGTTGTGCACTGATGTCTTCTCCTTTCTTTCCAACGATGGCAATGATCTCATTGACTTTCGCTGCCTCACCTTCTTTCACACCTATATAGAGCAGGGTGCCATCGGCATACCCCACCACTTCCATTGTAGCCTTGTCTGTCTCTACATCGGCCAACACATCGTCACTCTTAACGGTGTCGCCAACCGCTTTATTCCATTTTACGATCTTACCCTCGGTCATCGTATCGCTGAGGAGGGGCATTCGGATCACTTCGGCCATAACCCTGGTTACATTTTGTTTGTTA
This sequence comes from bacterium, assembly GCA_046303675.1. Lineage (GTDB taxonomy): Bacteria > Bacteroidota > Bacteroidia > Chitinophagales > Chitinophagaceae > Pollutibacter. The sequence goes on along the minus strand of JBKCFW010000135.1, from coordinate 7,923 downwards.
ATAATATGACGTCCAAAAGTACATTAAAATAGACAAATGAGGTGGAAGGGGGATAAAGATTTGGACATCACCTGTCCCTCTAGTCCAGGTCCAAATTCAACTGGTCTCTTAATTCCTTGACCAATGGGTAAAGGGAGATCATTTTCAGGTATTGGTCTCGCTGGGAAAGTGGTTGATCCACATTGCTTTCCTCAACTTCAGCTGCGGGGTCTAACAAGATCCTGAACTGGATCTTCGGGTTGTTGAAAAATTCCTGAACGTGAATCAGCAGTCCCGTTCTTTCACTTTCGATGAACTGCTGCTGTATTCTTGAACCGGCTTCTATCTCAAAGAGTTGTTCATCTACCAACCGGATAGTCGCCATGCGTAGATTACTGTGACTGGTGACCTGATTATTTTCTTGTAGCTTTTGTAAGTAAACATCCCATGCTTGTTGCAACATTGCTGTGCCGAGCACATGAACAGTCGATTGCTCCAGCTTTCTGTTCTGCATCTGCTCTCGGATCTTTTTCAACGAGCCGAGTCCGCCAACAGGTGGTTCTGATGCTGGTGCTGGCGATGGTGCTGGTTGCGAGGTCGACTTAATAGGCGTTTGAATTTCAAGCTTTGCAGCATGGGGGGGCTGGGGGGGGGCTTTCTTCTCAACAAAACTGATCTGTTTGAACGCAACAGACTTTATTTCATCAACTCGTTTTTTTTTTACTAGACCTTCGCCTGCAACCAAGGTGATGGCTTGTTTCAAGTGGGTGAGTCTGATGAGATGAAACTCTACATGTAATTTTTTGTTGCGGGCTTGTTTGAATCCGATCTCTGCTTCATTCAAGATATTGAGGGCTCCGATCAGATAAGCTGGAGAGATCGAAGCTGCTGCAGCAATGTATTTGTTCCTGAATTCTTCAACAACTTGAAGTAGTGAGATCGATCTTGGATCACGACTCACCAAAAGATTTCTGAAAAACTCAGAGAGGTTATTCAATACCATATCACCTTCAAATCCTTTCTTGTCGATCTCGTCATACAAGGTAAGTACACTGGCAAGATCTTCTTCTTGCAACAACTCGAGCAACTTGAAAAAATAATCTTCATCGAGCAGGTTGAGGTGCTCAAGTGTATTGCTGTACGTAAGGTTTGCATTGGTGAAGCTGACGATCTTGTCGAGTATACTCAACGCATCTCTCATGCACCCATCGCTTTTTTGTGCGATCACCTGCAAGGCAGCGGGCTCTGCAGTGATGGATTCTTTTGAAGCGATCTCTTCAAGATGATGAACAATATCCGTTGGTGTGATCCTTTTGAAATCAAAGATCTGACACCTGGAAAGTATCGTTGGGATGATCTTGTGTTTTTCAGTGGTGGCCAGAATGAAGATCGCATGTGGTGGTGGCTCTTCCAATGTTTTCAAAAATGCATTGAACGCATTGGCTGACAGCATGTGTACCTCATCGATGATGTATATCTTATACTGACCGGATTGAGGAGCAAATCGAACCTGTTCGGTCAACTCCCTGATATCGTCCACTGAATTATTACTCGCCGCATCCAGTTCATGCACATTGAAAGATGCGCCAGTGTTGAATGATTTACACGAGCTGCAGGTGTCACAAGCCTCACCATCCTTTCCGATGTTTTCACAGTTGATTGTTTTTGCAAGGATACGTGCGCAGGTTGTTTTACCAACCCCTCTTGGTCCGCAAAATAAAAACGCATGTGCCAAATGCTTCTGAAGTATCGCATTCTTCAGTGTGGTGGTAATATGCGATTGTCCCACGACTGTTGAAAAAGTCTGGGGTCTGTACTTTCTCGCTGAAACAACAAAGTTTTCCATGCGTTTGCAAGATAAGATAATTATGGTGTCGGATTATGCTTCCATTTTTCATAACTTCCCACAAAGCTCCTCGATGGAAAAATATATTCTTGCACTGGACCAGGGTACCACCAGTTCCCGTGCGATCATCTTCGACCGACAGGGAAATGTTCGTGCCGTTGCACAGAAAGAATTCACACAGTTTTTTCCACAATCGGGATGGGTGGAGCATGACCCCATGGAGATCTGGGTCAGCCAGGCAACCGTGGCCAAAGAGGTCATGATCAAACTGTCGCTCAAGCCTGAACAGATCGCCGCAATCGGCATCACCAACCAACGGGAAACAACGGTGGTGTGGGACCGTAATACGGGACAACCGATACATCCTGCGATCGTCTGGCAGGACAGGCGGACGGCTGATCTTTGTGATGAATTAAGGAATGATGGGAAAGCAGAATTGATCAGAAAAAAAACCGGATTGGTGCTTGATGCGTATTTCTCCGGCACTAAAATAAAATGGATACTCGACCACGTACCCAGTGCAAGGGAAAAGGCAGCAAGAAATGAACTTGCTTTTGGTACGATCGATTGCTGGTTGCTGTGGAAACTCACCGAAGGTAAAGTGCATGCAACGGACGTGAGCAATGCATCGCGTACCATGCTTTTTTCTTTGGATACATTGGATTGGGATGATGATCTGCTGTCATTGTTGGATATCCCCAAAAACATATTGCCTCAGGTTTGCACCAACAGTGAGATATACGGAAATGCGACCGCCATTGGTATGCCCGATGTACCTATTGCGGGAATGGCGGGTGATCAGCAGGCGGCGTTATTCGGACAACAATGTATCAAAGAAGGGATGGTAAAAAACACCTATGGTACGGGATGTTTTATGTTGATGAATACCGGTAGCAAAGCTGTAACATCAAATAATAATCTGCTTACCACCGTTGCTTGGAAGATCAATAACAAAACAACCTATGCACTAGAAGGAAGTGTGTTTATTGCAGGAGCTGCAGTGCAGTGGTTGCGCGACGGACTCAAGATCATCAAACGATCTGCGGATGTTGAACAACTGGCTACTTCGGTAACGGACAGTGATGGTGTAGTCGTTGTTCCTGCATTTTCCGGATTGGGTGCGCCGCACTGGAATCCTTATGCAAGGGGTACGATATTTGGATTGTCGAGGGGAACAACTGATGCACATATTGCAAGGGCAACACTTGAGAGTATTGCTTATCAAACTTATGACGTGTTGAAAGCGATGGAATCTGATGCCGGATTGCCGATCGCTGAATTAAGGGTAGATGGAGGTGCAACAGTGAATACACTCATGATGCAATTTCAATCCGATATTCTTGAGGTGCAGGTGCTTCGTCCCGCAGTCATTGAAACTACTGCATTGGGGGCTGCTTATTTCGCGGGACTCGCAGTTGGTTATTGGAAGGATGTGGAAGAGATCTCAACACAGTGGCAGGTAGATGCACGTTTTACACCAACAATGGCTGATGAGAAACGCAGAGCTTACTTACATAACTGGCAACGCGCAGTAAATGCAGTGTTGTCATGGACCAAATAATATGAACAGAAGAAACGGGATCGAGCAGCTTGAGCAGGATAAAGAATGGGACATCATTGTGGTGGGAGGCGGTGCTACAGGTCTTGGTATAGCAGTGGATGCAGCTCAACGTGGATTCAAGGTGCTGTTGCTGGAGAAAAATGATTTTGCAAAAGGTACTTCAAGCAGAAGTACAAAACTGGTGCATGGTGGCGTTCGCTACCTTGCTCAAGGAAATATCAAGCTGGTTGTGGAAGCACTCAGGGAGCGCGGTTTTTTGTTATCAAATGCACCACACCTTACACGTGTTCAGGAATTCATCATCCCTTCATATGCCTATTTCAGCAAATGGTTTTATGGTGTGGGATTGTTCATCTATGATTTTCTTGCGCGGAAACTGAGTCTGGGCAGACCTCGTATAATTAGTAAGAAATCTGTTATCAAGGCTATGCCTGCAGTTAATCCCGGGGGGTTAAAGGGGGGAGTGGTGTATACTGACGGACAATTTGATGATGCGCGTCTTGCTATAACATTAGCCATGACGGCAACAGACCTGGGAGGAGTTGTGATCAATTATTGTCATGTGAATGGATTGATCAAAGAAAAAGATTTGGTCTGCGGCGTGCATGCTTGGGATGAGATAGGCGACAGATCATATCAGGTGCGTGGCAAGGTGGTGATCAATGCAACGGGTGTTTTTGTAGATGCCGTTCTTGATATGGACGATACAGCTTCTCCTGCAGCAGTAATGCCGTCTCAGGGCGTTCATCTTGTAGTCGACAAAAAACATTTTCCTGGTGAGTCTGCATTGATGATACCCCGAACAAAAGATGGAAGGGTGTTGTTTGCTGTGCCGTGGCATGATGCTATTGTAATTGGAACAACCGACACACCATTGAACATCATCAGTGAAGAACCAACGGCATTGGATGAAGAGATCGCATTCATCATCAGTCACTTTAATGATTACACAATGGCAAACATCACCAAGGATGATGTGCAGGCTGTTTTCGCCGGACTTCGTCCGTTGGTTAAAACTTCCAACCTTGGTAACACGGCACTTGCTTCAAGAGACCATACCATACTTGTTTCCAAGAGTAACCTGATCACGATCACAGGAGGTAAATGGACCACCTACAGAAAGATGGCAAAAGATGCTGTTAACAATGCGGCATTTGTTGCGAAGTTGCCCATCGTGAAATGCCGCACGCGTCGTCTTCGCTTGCATGGATATGATGAAACGATTGTTTATGGTGAACCATTAGCAGTATATGGATCAGATGCTTCACACATTAAAGAGATGATCGACGATGATCGATCTCTTGGCGAAAGGGTTCATCCTCATCATACTTACCTAAAGGCAGAGGTGGTCTGGTCTGTTAACCATGAAATGGCCATGCAGGTGGAAGACATTCTTGCCAGAAGATCCAGGATATTGTTCACTGATGCAAAAGCAGCAATTGAAGCCGCACCTGTTGTAGCTGAACTGATGGCAGCACAGTTGGGAGAGGGACAGGATTGGATCAATGATCAGGTCGCTGCTTTTACTGAATTGGCAAATGGATATTTGCCATAATATCGTGTAGGGTATTTTATTATATTACATATATTATATCCAGGTTATGTCGCCATTTATCTCAGAATTTCTTGGAACAACAATGCTCATCACCCTCGGAGCCGGGGTTGTTGCCAATGTGCTGTTGCATAACACCAAAGGAAATAATGCAGGATTGATCGTTATCGCGTTCGGTTGGTGCGTGGCAGTTTTTGTCGGTGTCTATATCGCTGCAGATGCAAGTGGAGCACATCTCAATCCTGCTGTTACCATCGGATTGGCCGTTGCGGGAAAATTCGAATGGTCGATGGTCCCCACCTATCTTCTGGCTCAAGTGCTGGGCGCCATGATGGGGGCCTTGTTGAATTGGCTGGCCTACAAGGATCACTTTGATAAGACAACAGATGCCGGAATGATTCTGGCGGTATTTTCTACCGGACCTGCCATCAGAAACCCATTTAATAATTTCATGACCGAATGCATTGCCACATGTGTGTTCATGCTGGCGGTACTCTTTATCAAGCAAGGCGAGGCAAAATTAGGCTCCCTCGATGCCCTGCCGGTTTCCTTGCTCGTATTGGGTATTGGTCTGAGTATGGGTGGACCAACGGGATATGCCATCAACCCGGCGCGTGACCTGGGGCCAAGGATCATGCATGCCATTCTTCCAATTCCCCACAAGGGGAAAAGCGACTGGCCATATGCATGGATTCCGGTGGTTGCCCCCATCACAGGAGCAGTGGCTGCAGTTATCCTTTACGGACTTTTATAGGTTTTTGAGTACGTTGAAAAAAAATCCCCTGTACAATTTTTAATAACTCCCAATCCTGCTTACCTTTGCGCCCTGAAACGAAGCACTATCCAAAATAAATAACAATCATGTCTAACAAAGGTAAAGTCAAACAGGTAATCGGTGCGGTGGTTGACGTTCAGTTCGACGCTCAACTTCCTGAGATCTACAGCGCATTGGAGCTTAAAAGGGAAAATGGAGACACCCTCGTCATGGAGGTTCAACAGCACCTTGGAGAAGACAGCGTTCGCTGTATTGCAATGGATGGTACCGAGGGCCTTGTAAGGGGTACTGAGGTGATCGATACAGGAATGGCGATTACCATGCCGACTGGTGATGATATCAACGGACGTTTGTTTAATGTGACCGGTGATCCTATCGATGGATTGCCTGCAGTTTCTAAAGCAAACGGAAGAGCGATCCACGCTAAACCGCCAAGATTTGAAGACCTGAGTACTGCCTCTGAAGTATTGTATACCGGTATCAAGGTTATTGACTTGATCGAGCCGTATGCAAAAGGTGGTAAGATCGGATTGTTCGGTGGTGCGGGTGTAGGTAAAACAGTATTGATCCAGGAGCTTATTAATAATATCGCAAAAGGATATGGTGGATTGTCAGTATTCGCCGGAGTGGGTGAGCGTACACGTGAAGGAAATGATCTGCTGAGAGAGATGATCGAAGCAGGTATCATGAAGTATGGTGATGATTTCAAACACAGCATGGAAGAAGGTGGATGGGATCTTGAGAAAGTGGATATGAAGGGATTGAAGGATTCTAAAGCTACTTTCGTATTCGGACAAATGAACGAGCCTCCTGGAGCACGTGCAAGGGTGGCGTTGAGTGGACTTACCATCGCAGAATATTTCCGTGACGGAGATGGTTCTGGCAAGGGAAAGGATATCCTCTTCTTCGTTGACAATATCTTCCGTTTTACCCAAGCAGGTTCTGAGGTATCGGCACTTCTTGGTCGTATGCCTTCAGCGGTGGGTTACCAGCCAACACTGGCAACTGAAATGGGATTGATGCAAGAGCGTATCACTTCTACTAAAAATGGTTCGATCACATCCGTACAGGCGGTATACGTTCCTGCGGATGACCTTACCGATCCGGCTCCTGCAACAACATTCGCTCACTTGGATGCAACAACAGTATTGAGTCGTAAGATCGCTGACCTTGGTATCTATCCTGCGGTTGACCCATTGGATTCAACTTCAAGGATCCTGTCTCCAATGATCGTAGGTGACGCTCACTATAATTGTGCGAACAGGGTGAAGCTGATCTTGCAGCGTTACAAGGAACTTCAAGACATCATCGCCATCCTCGGTATGGATGAATTAAGTGATGAAGATAAACTCACTGTTAGCCGCGCAAGAAGGGTACAGCGTTTCTTAAGTCAGCCTTTCCACGTAGCAGAACAGTTCACTGGTCTTAAAGGTGTATTCGTAAGCATCGAAGACACGATCCGTGGTTTCAACATGATCATGGATGGTGAAGTGGATGAATATCCTGAAGCAGCGTTCAACCTTGTTGGTACCATCGAAGATGCTATCGAAAAGGGTAAGAAAATGCTGGAAGCGGCTAAAGCCTAATCTGAAAAAATAATAAGTCAACCTAATGCAGATCGAAATATTGACCCCGGAGAAAAAGCTTTTTGCAGGTGATGTATACGGAGTTCAACTTCCCGGAGTAAGTGGTTCTTTTGAAGTGCTCGAAAAGCACGCGCCCATGGTGAGTGCACTGCGTGCAGGCTCAGTAAAGATCCTCCTCGATCGTAACGGAAAGAATAGTTCATACAACATATCCGGAGGATTTATTGAGGTGATTGATAATAAGGTGACGCTGCTTGTTGAGGGAGCGACGGCTGGTTAAACATCTTTTCTGTTTATCATATTGAAGGGACCATTTGGTCCCTTTTTTTATGTCTTCCCCTGTCATTTCCCTTTTTCTCTGTCATTCCGAGCGCAGCGAGGAATCTACCCTTTACTATCATGCGAATTTAGATCCCTCGCTTCGCTCGGGAAGACAGGTTGGGGGAAATGGGAAGACAGGTTGGGGGAAAAGGGATGACAGGTTAGGGAGGAAGGGATGACATTGCATTTTTTTCTGTCATTCACCCACTTCATCTGTCATTCCGAGCGAAGCGAGGAATCTGCCCTTTACTGTCATGCGAATTTAGATCCCTCGCTTCGCTCGGGATGACAGATACGAGAGGG
>JBKCFW010000134.1:0-6038 GCA_046303675.1 bacterium | reverse complement strand
GTCCCGCACTGTGTGCAGGACTTTTTTTGTTTGTGCCCAGGACTGGATTCGAACCAGCACATGGTTTCCCACGCTGCGACCTGAACACAGTGCGTCTACCAGTTTCGCCACCTGGGCGGTGGACTGCAAATATAAGTCAGTTAATTTTTATCTGACCTATTTAAGTTGAAATTTCACGTTGATTGATAAGCTGATTTTGATCTTTTCAAAGTTGATCTCTGGGAGCTTCTCATGTGTAGCATCATCCATGGCCATCATTTGCATTCTCATCATGGGCATTGGCTTATGCTCAGGCTCTCCGTCATTGCTGTAGTCTGTAATGTGTAATGGCGATCCAACTGTTACCTGCAAGGGTTTGGTAAGAGCATTCGCTTTCTGCAAGGCATTGATCATGGCTTTGGTCCTGCATAGATTTTTTAAATTTTCTATGTCGCTGTGTCCCGCTTTCTCTACAGATGCATTTGAAATCCCAAGTTCCTCAAGTTTTATGAAAACCTTCGTCGCTAACACCGCATCTCCAACTTTCAATGTATATTCTTTTGTTTTCATCACATCTTTCTGTTTCAACACATAATACTTAAAGTTGCTTTGCATGTCAGACATGCTGAGATTTTTTTCTGTATTGATGCCCAGTGTTTTTAAACCCGCCACCATTTTTCGTTCCTGGCTTTCAAGCGACACTTTATTTTTATCATCTGCCTCAGCAATTGTGATCTTGATGAAAATCTCATCAGGTGTCACCAGTGTGTCAGCACTCCCGTTGACTTCAATATAAGGAAGGTCTAAAAATGATTTTGTCTGACTGAATGATGAAACAGACACGCAAGCAGCGATGATCAGGAGATTAAACTTTTTCATTCTACGAAGTTAACTATTGATGTTTTGAGTATTTTCTTTAATTACTGTTTTTTATTTTAACGCAGAAGTGTCAACTCTCGTTGGAGTTTCTTTTCCACTTACAATACCTCTTGAGCTGATCGCAATTGCTTTGATGATGGCGGTCATGTTTTGTAAATCAATTGTACTGATCTCGTCACTTGCTTTATGATAATTTGGCTCATTGTCCATTTTAGAAGTGGAGATAGTATGTGCCGGCACGCCGAGTCTTGCCAGTGTTGCATTGTCAGACCGATAAAAAAGTTGTTGATCGGGATACGGATCGGGATGAAAAGTGAACCCGGTATTTTCCAGGTTCTTTTGTAAGATGCTTCCCATATCAGTCTTTTCAAACCCCGTGATGTATGCACTGTTCTTACCCCACTTGCTTTCTGTGCCTATCATCTCTATATTAAACATGGCGACCACCGAAGAGGGGTCAAATTGTCTGGAAAAATGTTGTGAGCCAAAACCGCCGATCTCTTCAGCAGTGAATGCTGCAAACACAAGCGTTCTTTCATTGTTATTTAATTTCTTGAAATACTTTGACAACATGATCACTGCGGCTGTACCTGCTGCATCATCATTTGCACCATTGTAAATGGAGTCATTGTTTTGCATGTTGCGTGTGCTTATTCCCAGATGGTCGTAGTGGGCAGAAAAAATCACATATTCATTGGGCTTGGTTTTCCCGGGTATGATTCCTACAATGTTCGATAATGGCATTTCAATCACTTCTTGTGAAGCCTCAATGGAGAACACAGTTTGTTTCTCTGTTGTCAATACAAAAATAATATCTGGTTGAGAGGAAAAAATCTGAGAACGAACGCGCTCGAGACGTTTTAACGTTGATGCATAGCTGGTATCGGCAAAAACAATCGTATTATTTTTTGATGAGAGTGCTTTTCTGGCTTCATTGATAAAGTTTACTCCTTTGCCGATAACCACCTGATCATAACCGCTCTGCTCATTAATGCTTAATGCACTTTTGGTTGAGATGATCAGCAAATTGCTATGCTCTATTGTTTTCCCATTTACCGTAACATGCTGTTTGATTGATCTGGTTCTGATCATTGAGAATCGCTGAAGATGATCTTTCTCTCCATTTAAGTGTTGAAGTCCGTTTTTTTCAAATTCAGACGCTATGAAAGCCGCGGCTTTTTCTATTCCTGATGAAAAAGTTTTTCTTCCCTCCATTTCATCTGACGCCAGGACGCCTTCTACTCTTTCTGTTTCTTTTGCCGATATTACTTTTAATGCTTTCTGTCCTTGTACAGATAGTGAAACAAAGAGAACAATCCCCAGTACTATTTTTTTCATAAGAATATTATGTGTTTGCATGTTTGTTGTTGCTGGCGCCTCTGATGATCCTCCTGCATTGTGTGCTACCACAGTTGCACTCAAATGGCTCCATGGTTTCATCGAGGAACGTTGCATAGTCAAGTGTCAGCTCTTCACCTTTTTGTATATCTTTTATTGCAATCGTGTTCAGTCCTGAGAATGCAGTATTCGGCTCACAACTGTGGTTTTGAGGCGACCACTCCGATGGATCTTCATCCCAGATGGCATAGATATCTTTGCCAATAGGATAAGCATATCTTCTGAAATTCAATTTTTCATCTTCGCTCCAGTTCTTATCAACATGTGATCTTGACACGAGGCGTTGTGGCCGACCCTCGCCTCGGTAGATGACCTCTCCCCGATCAATATTCCTCGTTGCATAAATACCATATCCCGAGATTGAATTCCCACGAAGCTCATATGATTTTTGTTTTCTTTGATGTCTGCTAATTCCTTCCTCAATGATATGTTTTAAAAATGCCGACTTACCAAATCCATCAAATTGAAGTATATAATCTGCCGATCCTTCTAATCCATCTCCATAAAACACCGAACAGGTGAAGTTGATCTCAAGAAAATAGATTTCTTTTTTGTCATTGACCCGGAAATCAAGACGGGCATAGCCTTTGCCTCCAAACCCATTGAATATTTTTTCTGCAGCAATTCTTAACTTGTTTTCTAGTGCGCTGTCGTCACACGGTATGTTGGCTCCAGGATGAAGTTCTGATGTCTTTAATGAATAGGTTTTAAATGCGAAGCCTTCAGGGAAAATATACTCAACCGGTTTAAATGATCTGCAAGTTTTGCCATCAGGGTTTGCAGCTACGAGCACGGTAAATTCTTTACCCTCAATATATTCCTCGGCGAGTAATTCAGGATACTCGTGTAACAATGACCTTACTTTATTCATCAACCCAGCTTCATTAGTTACCAAAGAAGCATGATCGACTCCAAGGCTATCGCCTGCTTTTGCAGGTTTTATGAACAGAGGGTAGTGTGCATTTTCGGCAATTTCATGCAAGTCTGTTTTATTGTCTATAGTATGAAATAACGGAGTCTTGATCTCTTCGCAATAAGCTACGTATTTCATTAATGTTTTTGGCGGGTCATATAATGTAGACGTAGGTCCGGTGTAAGGCAATTCAAGCAGATCAAGTGTGTGTATCACATCAATGGAAGGAACTTCCCATTCAAGATACCCCTCACAGAGATTCACATAGATGTCGTAGTTTTTCTTTTTGAGTTCCTGCAGTTGTTTGTATACAGTCAGCTTATTTAGTAACACATGATCTACTCTTGCATCCTGGAGAAGCGATGACAGATCACGCGGTGGATCATAGTGCTGGTAGTCAACAGAAGAAGTTGAATAATCTGGTTGAAGTACACAAACTCTTAAACTCATTTTTTTTCTTTTCTGTTGATGGCATCGAGGATGATCTCCAAGATCATTTCCTTGAAAGAGGTTTTATTCACCCGAAGTATTGCTCCGATGGATGTGTAATTTTCGTCTTCACTCAGTCCGCATTGCGCATTTACTTCAAGAACATACAGCTTCCCGGTTAGTTCATTCATTCTGATGTCTATACGGCCATACCCTGTTCCCTCAAGTGCGCGATATGCTTTCATGCTAATATCACGAATTTCTTTAGACAACTGATTATCCACCGCAGCATAATTATAAAAGTTTTCATTACCTGGCATTGGCGTTTCATCTTCATAGATCTCCCAGAGTCGGTCGAATGACAGAAACTTTTCGTTGGCTGGTAACGATGAATGAAATACACGCTCAACCGGGTTATATACTTTGCATGATGATTCAAATTGACTTGATCCTGTGATCAGTGTTGTAAATTCTCTTCCTGCTATAAATTCTTCGGCTATAATTCCATCAATTGCAAGATCCCATCCCCTGTAGCCTTTAAACATGTTATTGAGCTGTTCATTAAGACTCGCCTCATCGTCTACTACGTTTTTTATACCTACCCCCATACTGCCGCCCGATACCGAAGGCTTTAGGATGATGGGTGAACTCAGTTTTTCAAATACGTATTTTGTATTGCTTTCTGATGAAGAAATGATCTCCCATTTGGCGGTGGATACTCCGGCAACATCAAAAGCTTTTTTCATCGGAATTTTTGATGTAGTGATATTATAGAAGTATTCTTCGGAACCGGTATATATCAGGTTTTTCGATGATAATTTTTTGATGACTGAAATTCCAGGAGTACCATTTATTTCGTCACCATCACAAAGGTTTATAATCAGGGGTGTTTTTGTTGTATGTTCATTGGTGATACTATCTATAACCGTTGAAAAATTATTAATGGTCACTGGTTGCCATTTCCATTCAATATCAAGTTCATTGAAAATGGATGTGTATTCTTTGATGCTTTGAGAGAAGTCGTAGTAATAATTAATATTCTCATCTGCTGTTTCCAGATGAGGCGCTAATACCCAAATAAAATATTTTTTCAGATCGATCGAACTGCCAATTGTTTCAGGCATTAGTTTTATTTAAGACGTTGAATGAATGTACCTCTTTCTGTTAAATTGTTTACATGTATTAATGTATTCTGAAAATTACAGATCCTATACTATGGTTTTCTTCCTCCAAACTTAGGCATAAATCTTCCCACGCGTTCTTGATACTCCTTATACTTCGGATATTTTCCTGCAGAGATCTCCTCTGAAAAATCTGAACTTCCTTTAAATAAAATAATCAACAACAAGCATCCAGCAATGGTCCAGTTCAGCCATTCACCCGTTGCGACCACTCCCATGAAATAGAACATGATCCAAATTGCCTGCTCTGCAGCATAATTAGGGTGCCTAACTTTTGACCAGAGCCCTGTGCTTACAAAGCCTTGTTCATACTCACCCAGTGCTTCCCCTGCTTTCATACGCCTGTATTTCTCAGTTTGAAAGACATATTGTTGTTGATCCGCTATATACTCTATGACAACGAGTATGACGATCGCACTTGCCAGGATATAATCTATTAAACCCAGCGTATTTGTATGAGTTGATAAGGAGGTTAGTATTGGAAGCGTAAATAGAAAGATGAGAACATTTTGATAAAAGCAGATAAACATCAAATTAAAGACTGCCCATATGAGCGGGTTATTAAAGCCGGGTTTTTTTCTAAGGATCTCCCAGCGATAGTCTTCTTCCCCTTCCCAAAACTTCCATTTATACGCACCACGCCTACTGAAATTATAGGTTAGGCGAATACCCCAGATGGTTACCAAGACCGACATGATGATCATTCTATCGTTCCATCCACCTGAATACGTCATATGCCATACATATACAATGGGCACTATACTCCAGAGTTTATCTACTTGAGAATTGTTGCCTGTAAGTTGACCAACGATGAATGTATATGCAATTACAGCTGCTAAGATCCATGCTGTCTTTTTTACAATTTCGAGTTGAACTTCATTGGGCGGTGTTCCGAGAAAATAAGCCAGAATTGGAAGAATGATCACTGTGGCGATTAAAAAGTTGACAGTTTTTTTCATCTGTTCTGTGTATTGATGAGCCTTTAAATATGCATTTTCTCAAGTAAGATAATATTTTTAAAAATTCAACGATAACCTATTAATCAAAAAAATAGCGGATCGGCCCTACGTGCTTTACCGTAACTTTATGGTTATCTAATCGTGTAGCATGAAATCCTTCTTCCGGACCATCCATCTTTATCTCAGTTTGATCTCTGGATTATTTATAATGACCGCCTGTTTTACTGGCGCAATTCTGGTTTTTGAGCAAGAATTGCAACACGCAATTTATCCAGACAGGTATTATTCAAAAGAAGTAAA
>JBKCFW010000133.1:0-5086 GCA_046303675.1 bacterium | reverse complement strand
CCACACCGCCAAATATCTCGGTCCCAAAGGAACTGTTGCTGCGATAACCAACGGTATGAATTGTCAGAACTGTCATCTTGATGCCGGTAAAAAAACCTGGGGCAACAACTATGGTGGCGTGAATGCCAATTATCCAAAATTCCGAGATAGAAGCGGCAGCGTAGAAACTGTTTATAAGCGAGTAAGCGACTGCATGGAAAGAAGCTTGAATGGTAAAAGAATGGACAGCTCAACATATGAAATGCAGGCAATGATCGCTTACATCAAATGGGTGGGACAAGACGTTGAAAAAAATACTACACCCAAAGGCACGGGTATTGCCCCTCCTGAATATCTTGATCGGGCGGCGAGTCCATCTAAAGGCGCAGCAGTTTATTCAGCTAAATGTCAGACCTGTCATGGTGCAAATGGTGAAGGGGTGTTGGATGCAGAGGGAACGAGTTATACCTATCCTCCACTCTGGGGGGCCAACAGTTATAATACAGGAGCAGGCTTGTTTCGTTTATCACGCCTTGCAGGATATGTTCGTGATAACATGCCCTTGAACCAGGCGTCTCACAATGCACCAGCATTAACTGATGAAGAATGTTGGGATGTGGCCGCTTTCATCAACTCACAACCCCGACCTAAAAAAGATCTCTCCGGTGACTGGCCAAATATTGCCAAGAAACCGATCGATCATCCATTCGGACCTTATGCCGATGGATTTTCTGAAGATCAACACAAATATGGTCCGTTCAAGCCAATTATCGACGCAAGAAAAAAACAATCTGTTGCTAAACAAAAAATATAATTCAGACAAAAAGCTGTCAAAAAATCATTTATGATGAACCACTTTTCAGGTTGTACTTGCACCTCATGTGACAATGAAATGATCAGCAAGGCAGAAAAAGAAATGCATATTCAGCTCTCTGAAAACAGCAGAAGAGATTTCTTGAGAAAATCAGGAAGACTTGGCTTAGGCTTAGGTATTGGAGGTGGATTGATAAGTACTCCAATGGCAGCATCTGCGCTTCATCATGACGATGCAGCATATAAGAGCAACTTGATGAATAAAAACAAAGCAGTACAGCATGGCAAAGCAACAATGCTGACTTTGCTACATACGGCTGATATTCATTCACAGCTGAATATTCACGATGAGTTTTTTATAGAAAATGGAAAACCAGTATATAAAAAAAGAGGTGGATTTGCTACGCTTAAAAGCATGATCAATTCGCTTAGAAATGAAAATGCCTCTAACACACTGGTTATTGATGGTGGAGATTGCTTTCAGGGCAGCGGGGTAGCGGCACTAAGCGAAGGAAAAGCGATCGTTCCGTTGATGAATAATATTGGGTACGACATCATGCTGCCGGGAAACTGGGAGGTGGTGTATGGTAAAGAAATGATGATGAAAGACATGTTTGCATACGATGGAGTAAAAGTATGTGCAAACATGTTTCATGATACGAAAGACAACATGAAGGGCGATCTTATTTTTCCGCCTTATTTCATCAAAAACATAGCGGGGATAAAAATAGGCTTCGTTGGATATAATGACCCACTCACACCAAAGAGACAATCACCTGCATACAGTGATGGCATTAAATTCACACCACCTGAATTGAATGTTGCTAAATACATCAGGATCCTGAAAGAGTATGAACAATGTGATATGGTGTTTTTATTGACACACATGGGACTTGCCCAACAGGTTGGCTTGGCCAATATGCCAGAGGTAAAAGGAGTTGATTACATCCTTGGTGCCGATACTCATGAACGAGTAAGAACACCAATTGAAGGAAAGTATACGAAAGTCACAGAACCAGGTGCCTTCGGTTCGTTCATTGCAAAACTCGATATCGTTGTAGAGAATGGTGTTGTTAAGGATCATAACTATCAATTGCTAGATGTTGATCCGGGAAAGTATAAGGAAGATGAAGAAATGAAACGATTGGTTACCAATGCACGCGAGCCTTATAAAAATGAATTAAACCGTATTATAGGAAAAACAAAAAGTCCATTAGTAAGGTACTACGTTATTGAAACTCCAATGGACAATTTCATTACAGATGCGATCATGTGGAAATTCAAACCCGACATCGCCCTCAGCAATGGATTTAGGTTTTGTCCCCCACTGGTCCCTGATCCAAAAACAGGCGAAGCAGCAATTACGGTTGACTACCTATGGAATATGCTGCCGGTAGACAGTGAAGCTAAAACAGGGATCATCACTGGAAAACAACTATGGGGATGGATGGAAAAAGAATTACAAAATGCATTTGCCAAAGATCCTGCAAAACGTTTTGGTGGATGGGTCGTAAGATTCAAGGGGATGGAAGTGAATTTCACTATTGGAAATGAATTAGGCAAGAGAGTAAATTGGATCAACGTTGCAGGCAAACCAGTTGACTTGGAGAAAGAATACAGTTTCGTTGCCTGTGAACGAGAGGGCGATCCTGATACAACGATCTGTCGTGTTGAAGGTGTAAAAGAACCAAAAAGGCTTGGGGCAACACTGCATAGTGTGATCGAAGAATATCTTAAAACACACTCTCCTATCTCTCCCAAACTTGAAGGCAGATGTACTGCAACTGATGCACCAAATTCCTTACTGACACAGTTGATGGGTGTTGGATACGAGTTTAGATAATATCTATCAGTAATGATGTAGACCCCCCAGATAGCTCATAGAAAAGCCGATTCAAAAAGAAAAAGCTTAGCTTAGGAGACATAAAAAGAAGCTGCAGAAACAATCAGCAACTATGTCATATAAGCTGTCGTTTTTATCTTGTCTTGGGATAGTCGTTGGGACGATCATCGGGAGTGGAATATTCGTTGTGCCCTCCATCATGATCAATATATTGCCGTCGCCCCAACTAATTCTCTTGGTTTGGGTATTGGCGGCGATTGTTTCTATTATTGGAGGATTGGTGATCGCCGGCATGGGCAATGTATTCCCTGAAGCAAAGAATTTACTAGACTATTACAGATTATTATTCCCGCCCTGGATCTCTATTGCATTCAACCTCGCTTCAAATTGGATCATTAACCCGTGTGGGACGGTTGCCATTGCATTTGTTTTCGCGGAATATACAGGATACTTTATCGCACTTGACCCAAGCGAAATAAAGCTCACTGCGATCGCGCTATTATTTATGATGACATTGATGGATTCGATTAACATGAAAATAGCTGATCGATTTCAAATGCTTTTTACGGCAATTAAAATCGCTGCAATTATTGTTTTAGTAACCCTGCTGATAATGCCTGGGAAAGGCAGCATAAATAATTTTACCAGCGCTCCCATCATGAGCAATTGGAATATGATAAAAATAATTGGAACATTTGTTGCGGCGTGCACAGGGGCATTAAACGCATTTGATGGATGGTATATGGTAAGCCATCTGACTGCAGAGGTGAAGGGAGGAAGCAAAACAGTTGGCCGCGCAATTATTGTGGGCCTGCTCATATGCATGGTTCTCTATCTTATGACAACATTGGCCTACCATTTTGTACTTACGCCAGTAGAAGTAGGCTCATCAAAGCTTGTCGCTGTAACTGCATTGCAAAAAGTGTCTTTTGGATGGGCGCCAGGACTCATCGCAGTGATGATCTTAATTTCTACCGGCAGTGCAGTAAACGCCAATATGATCGCTTCTTCAAGATTAATTGCCAGTTCTGCTGAAAACAGGATGTTACCAAAATATTTTTCAAAAAAAAACAAAAAGAATATCCCCCTAAGAGCTTTTTGGCTCATATTCTTTTTTGAAACCATACTGGTGCTAACAGGATCTTATGAACTATTTCTTGATGTTTCACTTTTTGCAGTTTGGCTCTTTGTTACCATACTGACCGCTGGATTCCTGAAAGAATATATCAATCGTAAAATTAAAACACCAAATATCAATAAGATTGCAATGATAGCGGCGTGCCTCTTGTTGATTGTATTTGGGATAGTCTACTTGGGAAATTTTTTTCTAACGAATTAGAAATTTACAGAACGGGTTATATCTTTTTTAGCCTACTCAACCACATGATCACTCCAGTGATGGGAAAAGTTGCACCAAAAAGACAAACGAAAAATCCAAGAATTTTTGTCGGCAAACCATAAATGGAACTTACATGAATTGGCTTGACAGTAGCACGAACACGCTGACCTAGAGGTCGATCAGCAAATGCTACTTTTTTTAGAAATTGTCCGCTGTACTGATCATAATAATAATGATCACTGGCATTCTCGTGTGCAGCTCCCCTGTTCAATATGTTCACAGCATAAACCCCAGATGAATCTTTTGGAAGTGCAATATTATAAAACACGGCGTTTGGCACCCTAACAAATGCATCGGCTAAAATATTATCAATTGAAGTTCTGACAACCTCATTATTAATCAACGATGAAGGTGGTTTGATCGGCTCTTTAGAAGAATTGGTAATTGTATATATGCCATCATTGAACCATTGAAAACTCCACACCAAAGATGTGAATGCAAAAATGAAAAGAAACATAACCGTATAGATTCCTAATGCATGGTGCAAATCCTGCGCTACTCTTTTCCAACTAGCTTTCCACTTGATCGAGGTGCGTTGTTTTAAAATCACTTTTGTTTTAGGCCACCAAAGTATAAGCCCTGAGATCAGGATGAAGATAAACATCAACATGCTAACCCCCATGATAAGCTTACCGGTATCATCAGCCAAGAGCCAACGATGTAAACTCATTACGGTATAAAAAAAGCTTTCGCCATACACATATACTTCTATCAAAGAACCGGTATACGGATCAATGAATGCAGTCATTTTAGCGCTTTCCCCTTTTTTTACTTGTTGAGAGCCCTCCTTTGTAACGGATACTTCAATATTTCTTTTCGGATCCGCGTACAATTTAACAGCACTAATTTTTAGATCCGGCGAAGATCTACGCAGATTATCTAACGCCTTTGCAATGGGCACCTGTACCTCTTTTACTTCTTTTGAATAATACCTGTCTGGATAAATTGCGTGTTGCAATTCTTGCTCAAAAACCAGAATTGCGCCAGTAAAACAGGCGGTCATTATAAATAATCCAGAGATCAAACTGAGATAAAGATGGATGGTCCGGAAG
>JBKCFW010000132.1:0-3584 GCA_046303675.1 bacterium | reverse complement strand
GAATACGATGGCGTTTTCTTATTAGTTTCAATAAAATTACAAACCTCTAATAAAGTTTTCTTCCAATCATCATTTAATTCATTTCTACTTTTGCTAGTTAGAGCATCCTTGTATTTTGGATTAGATAGTGCATCGCTCCATAATTTCCATACTTCAGGTGCGTTTTTCATAATATTATTACTAAATTCTGACCCATTTGAGTCAAAACTTTCTTTTTGTCTATGTATCCAACCTTCCATGCTTTTTTCATTCTTGCATTTTGAAGAATGCGAAGGAGCCTTTTTATTTTTTTCAATGTAAGAGCAAACATTTTCAAACATGTTTTTCCAATGTTGAACTGGGCATTTTGATGTTTTTTCAGCAATTTTTCGATTCAATGCGATATATTTGGGGTGAGCAAGCGTGTCAGTCCAAATTTGCCATATTTCTGGAATTTTCATAATGCCAACACTTTGTTCTGAACCTTCTGGATTGTAAAATTTTTTTTGGTCTGAAACCCATTGCGCTATTTTTTTTGTGTTCGGGTCTTTTGACGAACAACAAGGCGATTTTCCCGTTTGCGTGATATAATTGCACATCTCAGTATGTTTGATTTTCCATGATTCAATTCTGTCGACAACCAGATGTTCTTTGTATTTTGTGTCAGCAAGTGTATCATTCCAAATTTTCCATATTTCAGGAACATTTTTCATAATGCACCCACTGTGTTCCGAACCGTTTTCATCATATGTTCGTTTTTGTGTGTAAATCCATCTTGCCAATTTTTTTTCATTTTCATCAGATGACGAATGTGATGGAGTTTTTTTGTTAGTATCAATAAATTCACAAACTTTTGATAATGTTATTTTCCAGTGTTGCACATGGTCTTCGGATGATTTGACAATGTGAAATTTTCGTTTGATAAATCGATTGTATTTTGGGTCAGCAAGTGTTTTCGTCCAAGTTGTCCATATTTCATGATTTGTTTTCATGATGCATCTACTAAATTCTGATCCATTTTCATCATATGTGCGTTTTTGGGTTCCAATCCATCTTGCCAGTTTTTTTTCATTTTCATCTTTTGCCTTTGCATTTTGCGATGGTACTCTTCCATTCTCATTAATAAACTCACACATCTTATCATGATTTTCCTTCCAATTTTCAACATTGTCCATCCTCTCCACCTCACACTCCAACACCCCCGACCCAAATTGCTCCCCCAGCATGACATCCCCCATCTTCCAAAGCAGTTTGATTTCGTCGTTGGTGTGAATATTCATTCTCGGGCGATTGGTCGCCTTTGGCGGGTTCAAGCGTCTAGTTAAATCATCTTCCTCTTCACGCCCTTCCATCGGCACAATTCGGTGATATCTGGTTTCCATTTCACCATCTTCATTTTCTTCCTCTACTTCGTAGAACCGCTGAATCGGTCGTTCGTCTTCTGCATCTTCATCCTCTTCATCAAATCCTCGGTAGATAATTGGTTGTTCTATATTTGAGGTATGGATTTCAACTCTCTCGCCATCTTCCACCAATTCATCAATTTCTTCACCATACACATAATCTTCAGGGTCATATTTTCTTTTTTGTTCCTCCAACGCGTGCTTTCTCTCCGACTCCGTGAAATTGCTCGGGTATTTCAAGCACAATTCATACAATTCAGGGTCTTCTTGTTTTAAAGCCGCGCACACGTTCATGATCGCATTGTAATCACCATTCTCTCTGTCATTCAGTTGTTCCCGAATAAGTTTGTCCTGTGTTTCAGCATCATCGCCTGCAGCCACATATTTCTCCCATCCAATGCAAACCGGAATCAACACTGTGGCAGGTTGTCGTTCACTACCTTCAACCTTGCGGCAAATGCGCCCGATGTTTTGAATGATGTCCTTAGGCGACGACTTCGGATCCACAAACACACACATGTTCGCCTTCTTCGTGTCTACACCCTCGCCAATGGTTCGGCACGACGACACGATATAGATTTCATCATCCGTGCATGTTTCAAACGCACCAAGGATGGCGTCTTTATTTTTCGTATCGGCAGTAATTGCAGTGAATGTTACGTTGGAAACAGTAAACTTCCCCACTTTGTCGGGGAACTCCTTCGCGCACACCGAACGGAATGCGTCCATGAAGTTCGCTTTGTCAACAAATCGCAACACCGAAGTCTCCGATTTGCTGTCTTCGGCCGCATCCGCGTGAAACGTCAGAACGCGTGTGTTCCCTGTTGTGAGGATGGCCCGCGCAATACATTCATACATGTTCCCAACCGTGTCTTGGGTATAAAGATCAACACGCAATTCAAACAGGGAAAGATGGTCATCACGCAGACCCTGCAAATAGGTGTATTCCGAAGCCAACGGACCGCAGTCGCCGTAGGTCCCCATTTCATCGCGATCTCGGTCAAACATGGTTATGCCGTTTGCATTGACCGGTGTGGCGGTGAAGAACACTTGCTTTTCGTATTTGTCACGATATTCATCGCTATATACGAGTTTGGAGTATTCGGGGCTGGTTGTCCTGTGCGCCTCGTCAAAGCACGCAAGTCCAATCCTTGATTCACCCAGGTTATCAAGCAGCACTTGCAGGCTCTGGTAGGTCACGCACACGATCTTCATGCCTTTGGTGCCTTTGGGCTTGGGTTTAATGAACTTCCGGATGTCTGCCGGTTCGGTCGTGCTTTGGAAATCGTCCAGTTGTTCGCTGGACACATTGAGAATGGCACACATTTTGGATACTTCTTTGTCCTTCAAATAGTCGGCCGTGAATTGGCGAATGAGAGCAAGCGACGGGAACACGACGATGCTCAACGGTTTTTTCTGGGTTAGAATAATTGATCGGATGACACGGGACTTACCTGTTCCGCAAAACATTTTCACAATGCATTTGTAGTGGGTTTTCAATAATTCAGTGGTGCGATCATGCGCTTTCTGCTGGCACGAACGAGTCAATTCCATTGGGGGGAGAGTTCATGCAATCCGTTAAGTAATTTATTTTTCATTCAATTTTGATGAAAAATGAAATGAAAAAAGTGTTAGTTGAATGAAGCACATATTTTTACAGGTTTTGAGTTTTTTCATTATTTTTGATTATTTTTTCATGATTTTTCATAATTTACAAACTTACCATAGCATTGGTGCGGAATGCATCCTGATATGTGCGAAACAATTCAATGCCTTTCCGCATGTCGTCTTCGGGCAATGGGTGTTTCTTTTTGATGAGAGCGAGTAGTATCTTGCATTTCGTGGATGGATTGAGTTCGGTGAGTATGTCTTGTATTTGATCTGGAGCAGACCTGTCCTGATATGCTTTGATCAGGTCATCAAGCGTTTTGTCAAATGTCGCTTGGTGTTCGCCAGAATTGTGCCAATGGTCTATGATGCTCTCACCCTTTGCACGAGTGATTCGTTGGTGCACCGACGGTCCAACTTCGCGAACCGAATCCGGGACAAGGTTTAGAGCTTGTTCCACTACAGCAGCTCCACCCATCATCATCCCTTCATTGTCTGAAACACTTTCTGAATCAGACGTATCTGAATTATAATTTGAAGCCGAGGCAGTACCCGGAGCAACAGGGGCCGGGGCAACGGGGGCAGGGGCAACAT
>JBKCFW010000131.1:0-5175 GCA_046303675.1 bacterium | reverse complement strand
TATAAACAGAGTTGAACCCTTGTTTGTCGGATGCCATGGCACGTATAAGCGATTCTGTAACCTTTGTATCCACCCTTGACCAAATATCAACGATCTGGTTGTAACGCTCGTTGTTGGTGATCAGACCCATATTATAGTTGTTCCACACTTCCTTCACTTCTTCTGCAGCCTGATCGATCATATCTTCCTTCATTACAGGAAGTATAAGGTCTTGAATATTGAATGACAAGCCACCTCTGAAGGCCATACGGAATCCGATCTCCTTGATGGCATCAAGAAACTTGGCTGTAGTTGGAACATTTGTGATCTTGATGATATCACCAATGATATCCCTCAAGCTTTTCTTAGTGAGCAACGCGTTAATGAAACCTACTTCAGCAGGAACAGCCTGATTGAACAATACGCGTCCAACAGTGGTTTCGATCAATTTGTATTCTAGAACACCTTGTTCATTGCGAACGTTCACTTTCACTTTGATGAAAGCGTGAAGATCAACCTTGCCTTCGTTGTAGGCAATGATCACCTCATCCGCATTGTAGAAACGCATTCCTTCACCTTTTACAAAATCAGTTTCGTTGTTGCGCTTTCCTTTGGATATATAATACAGACCAAGAACCATGTCCTGAGAAGGAAGGGTGATTGGTGTACCATTTTGTGGGTTTAATATGTTGTGCGAAGCCAACATCAAGAGTTGGGCCTCAAGTACCGCAGCGTGACTGAGCGGAACGTGAACGGCCATCTGGTCACCATCAAAGTCAGCGTTAAAGGAAGCACAAACAAGCGGGTGCAGTTGGATCGCCTTGCCTTCAACCAATTTAGGCTGGAAAGCCTGAATTGACAACCTGTGCAATGTTGGGGCACGGTTGAGCATGATTGGGTGTCCTTTCAAAATATTTTCAAGGATATCCCAAACGATCGCTTCTTTGCGGTCAACCAATTTACGGGCCGACTTCACCGTTTTTACGATACCTCTTTCAATCAATTTTCTAATGATAAATGGCTTGAACAATTCAGCAGCCATATCTTTTGGAAGTCCGCACTCATGAAGCTTCAATTCAGGACCAACTACGATCACCGAACGACCAGAGTAATCAACACGCTTACCCAAAAGATTTTGACGGAAACGACCCTGCTTACCTTTAAGGACATCACTCAATGATTTCAATGCGCGACCACCTTCAGCTTTTACTGCGTTGGATTTACGGCTGTTATCAAACAATGAATCGATTGCTTCCTGCAACATACGCTTCTCATTCCTCAGGATCACTTCAGGTGCTTTGATCTCAAGCAATCTCTTCAAACGGTTGTTCCTGATGATCACACGACGATAGAGATCGTTCAAGTCAGACGAAGCAAATCTTCCTCCATCCAAAGGCACAAGTGGTCTGAGTTCAGGTGGAATAACAGGGATATACTGCATAACCATCCATTCAGGACGGTTTACAATTCTTGAATTGGCGTCACGGAAAGATTCAACAACGCTAAGTCGCTTCAATGCATCTGCCTTACGCTGTTGTGAGGTTTCCGTTGCAGCTGCACTGCGGAGTGAATAACTAAGTTCATCAAGTTTGATGCGGAGAAGCAGATCATGAACTGCTTCAGCACCCATCTTCGCAATGAACTTGTTGGGATCTTCATCAGGCAGGTATTGGTTCTCCTTCGGAAGGGTATCGAGCAGATCCAGGTATTCTTCTTCTGCAAGAAGGTCACCTTGTTTTTTGCCCTTGTCGGCCAAAATACCAGGCTGAATAACAACGAAACGCTCATAGTAAATGATGCTCTCAAGTTTCTTGGAGCTGATACCGAGCAGGTAACCAATTTTATTAGGAAGACTCTTGAAATACCAGATGTGTACAACAGGGACCACCAGCTTGATGTGCCCCATACGCTCACGACGAACTTTCTTCTCGGTCACTTCAACACCGCAACGATCGCACACGATGCCTTTGTAACGGATCCTTTTGTACTTACCGCAGGCACACTCATAATCTTTAACTGGACCAAAAATCTTTTCACAGAACAATCCATCACGCTCTGGCTTGTATGTTCTGTAATTGATCGTTTCAGGCTTCAGCACTTCTCCATACGACCTATCCAGGATAGAGTCAGGAGATGCAAGGCTGATGGTGATTTTTGAGAAATTAGATTTCGGGCGATTGTCTTTTTTGATAGCCATAATGAGTTATCTGTTTTACAATGTTCACACACGCAGTTATTCATCCTGACGGCAATAAATTGCCATTCATCTATTATTGATGTTCAATAATGTAAAGACAAACAGGAATGGGAATATACGGGCATGCCAAATTTAAGGAATGCGAAGTTAGTCGAAAATGCTAAAAAAACAATATTTTTCAAATAAAAAAGGCTCAATTAGAAGCAGTTGCAT
This sequence comes from bacterium, assembly GCA_046303675.1. Taxonomy (GTDB): domain Bacteria; phylum Bacteroidota; class Bacteroidia; order Chitinophagales; family Chitinophagaceae; genus Pollutibacter. Next base: position 2,786 of record JBKCFW010000131.1, on the reverse strand, counting down.
CAGTTTTGGCCCGCGCCTTGAAATGCTCGGCGATCACCTGTTGAACCGGAACGTTGTTGATCTTGCTTTCCAGCCAGGAAAGGATGTCGAGGTACATGAAGGACCTGCTTTCCATGGGATTTCCCTCAATGGCCTTAAGCTTGGTGTATAAACTTTCAAATGCTTGCTTCAATTCTTTCCTATCCATTGAAAATGAACGTCTTAAGAAAGAAAAAATCTCGTTTTCGACAACACTGAGATTTTGCATCTTGGACATGAATCGATAAACGGACCTAACCTGGCTTTCCAGGATCATATCGTTTCCAGTCTCGTAGTGTGCGATCAGGTGCAATAAACGGGCATAGCATTGAAGGTCAGACCGAAGATCTACTTTCCAGTGAATGATCCTGTTGAGATAAGAAATTGTATGGTCATAGTCGCCCACCCCAAAAAACAGACAGGCAATTTTGTAGTAAAAAACCAATGTCCTATGACGATCTAGCTGCAATTCAAACTCCTTGAGTTTTTCTTCAATGGTTGGCACCAAAAGCAATCCTTCAGAAAATGTACCATCCATGAAATGCTTGTTCAATTTGGCAAGGTATAGGTAAACAAAACCCTGTACCCGATTATTCATGGTTGCTTCACCTTCTTTTGATTCATAAAACTCCTGAAAACGCACAAGCTCAATGTCAAACTTTTTATCATTGCGCAGCATGAAATGAGCATTGAGCAAATTGTGCATCCCTTTTATGAAATGTTGTGGCTCGGCCTTGATCATGTGTGGCTCCTTCTCGAACAGGTCGATCCAACGCTGGCAGTTTTTATAGTAACCCAGGAAGTCCTGTAGAATAAACCCATACCAAGCATTGCTTTGATACAGATAAAGCCGCTCATAAAACCCGTTGTAAGCACTGGCATTGGGCGGCAACTCTTTTTGAAAGAATTCCTTCACTGCTGCAACATCCTGCTCATCCCTGACGTGTCCCATTTTAATATACCACCCGTACAACTGCAAAGCCAGGTTGCTCAACTTGCCCACCATGGCAAGCCGGTCATTCAACTCATTAACCTCAAGCGCAAGCTCCTCTGCCCTGTGATCAAAGCTTCGGGTAATGTGAAGCGTTTCGATCTTTTTCTCAAAAAAAAGCGCTTGTACCCAGAATGTGATCTGGTTGTAATGATGTGCGAGCTCTTTGATCTTCTGCAGCATCTTAAGGCTCTGATGATAAAGCCCTTTGTTATATAAAATTCTGGCATGATCAAGTTGCTCATGCAATTGTAAATCAACACTCTGTTCATTTCTTATCAAACGAAGGCTCGAAAGGATCTGACGATACAAGTATGCTTTTAAATTAGAAAGTTGCTGTTTTTGGATGGATGGGTTCTTGCGGAGTATGGCTTCCTCGTCATAGTTTTCTGCCTTGTCGATCGCATCAAAAAGTGTTATGATCTTCATGTCATCTGCTGGAGCATTCCTTCCCACGTAGAGCTTAAAATTCCTCTTTTCCCCCTTTTCGAGGGCTTTTATAAGCTGGAAGAGTTCATCTGCAGACCTGTTGGGCATCGTAATAATCTTTCTGTGTAATCCTTGCCTATAGTGGACTTTACCACTAAATGGCTATGTTAGACAACGTAAATTACAATGCATTTTGGGGAAAACATTAAAAATGAATAAGTTAAATTAGCAGAATCAGTGGAATTACCCTTAAAATGTGTGACTTGACAAACAAGTAAAAACTTATGGCCGATCAGAAAATATTCATTTTTGATACTACCCTGCGTGACGGGGAACAGGTTCCGGGCTGCAAACTGAATACCAAAGAAAAGATTGAGGTGGCTTTGGCCCTTGAATCGCTGGGTGTTGATATAATTGAAGCCGGTTTCCCCATTTCCAGTCCGGGTGATTTTGAGTCTGTTTCAGAAATTTCAAAGGTGGTCAAACATGCCACCGTATGCGGCCTTAGCCGAGCAGTGCAGAAGGATATAGAAGTTGCAGGCGAAGCCCTTCGTCATGCAAAAAGAGGAAGAATTCACACTGGTATCGGTACATCGGATTCGCACATCAAAAGCAAATTCAACAGCAACAGAGAAGAGATCCTGCTGCGTGCCGTGCAGGCAGTTAAATGGGCAAGGAAGTATACCGACGATGTTGAGTTTTATGCTGAAGATGCAGGAAGAACAGACAACGAATATCTGGCAAGGGTCGTAGAGGCCGTCATCAGTGCAGGCGCAACAACAGTCAACATCCCTGACACTACCGGCTACTGCCTTCCCGATCAATATGGCAGAAAGATCGCTTTCTTAAAAAACAATGTGTCCAACATTGACAAAGCTGTAATATCCTGCCATTGTCACAATGACCTCGGACTGGCAACAGCCAATTCGATCGCAGGTGCGATCAACGGAGCAAGGCAAATAGAATGTACCATTAACGGACTTGGGGAAAGGGCTGGAAATACTGCATTGGAAGAGGTAGTGATGGTGTTCAAACAACATACACATCTTGGACTGTTTACCAATATTGATGCAACGAAATTGAACCCGATCAGCAGACTCGTTTCAGATACCATGAGGATGCCTGTTCAACCAAATAAAGCCATTGTTGGTGCGAATGCATTTTCACATTCTTCAGGTATTCATCAAGACGGATTCCTGAAAGACGCTCAAACCTATGAGATCATCAGACCTGAGGAAGTTGGTGCAGAAACATCAAAAATTGTATTAACAGCAAGAAGTGGTCGATCTGCATTGGCTTATCGATTCAAAAACCTTGGATACGATTTTACACGCAATGATATTGACTT
>JBKCFW010000130.1:0-5776 GCA_046303675.1 bacterium | reverse complement strand
ATATTGCTGTTTTACTGTGGAAGAAGGAAGATAATTTTATCATCGCCAGTTACCTTTTGGTCTTTGTTCTTTTATTTGAGGCACTAAGTACGATGAAGGTTTTTTTTACTGGATTGTACAATACAGATTTCAATGAACTTGTATTTAGCCTGAAGGGAAACACGGGAAATAAAAATATTCTGGCAGCTTCTTTGGCAATAAAATTACCTTTTGTTTTTTATGTCATTTTTCACTCAAAAAAAGTCTTCAAAACAATTGCTTCCATCACGCTGCTGTTATCAGTTTTTTGTATTGCAATAATTAATGCAAGAGCGACTTACATCTCAGTAGTCGCCTGTATCGTTCTAGTCTCGTTCTTCTCTCTTCTCATGTATTTTTTAAAGTCAGATCGAGAAAAAAAATATCTGATAAACATTGGATATGTTTTATTGCCAATAATTATTGCGTTTCTTTTTGCTCAGTTTATCGTATCGGAAGCATTGAGCGTGAATGCGGAAAATGGAGGTGGGTATGGTACTGTATCTGATCGCGTTGCAACTATTGATTTTTCGAATGAGTCGAGTGGAGGAAGAATCGGATTTTGGCTCAATGCTATGGATTATGTATCAAAGCAGCCAATTATTGGATGTGGACTTGGAAACTGGAAATTGGTATCCATACCTTATGTTAAGGAAACTACCAATGAATTGATCGTGCCCTATCATGCGCATAATGATTTTGTTGAAATGACAGCCGATCTGGGTGTTCCTGGTGGGATTTTATTTGCTTCCTTATTTGTTATTATGCTGGTCTATGCTTTTAAACATTGGATCTCAAGTGCATCAATCCATCTAAAACTTATTGTCGTTTTTTCTTTGCTTGCACTTGTTCCATATTTTATTGATGCTTTTTTAAACTTTCCTGCAGAACGCCCTGCAACACAGATTCTTTTTGCTTTTATCATGGCATCCATCAGTGTCAACTCCATTCGTTACCTCAATACGGAGAGTAACAAGATCAAAAATATAGTCTCCCGCATACTACCTTTTAGCATTTTGCTTATTCTATTGCCAATATCATATGTCACCTACTTGACCTATAAGTCAATGAAAGCTCAAATGATCTTGATGCGAGAATCGAATTCAGAGGCAAAAGAGCCGACAGAATCAGTTGCGTCTATGTTGCCTAAGATCCCCAATATTTCAGTTACTACACTTCCAATTGAATCCATGAAAGCACGATATTTTTATCGTGATAAACGTTATGAAGAGGCATTAGCGCTACTTGATAAAGGCACAAAAGCCAATCCATATATATATTACAGCGAATTCCTGAAAGCAGCATTGTATTTTTCAACTGATAAAATGGACAGCGCTTATAAATATGGTAAGATGTCTTTTTATAACTGGCCAAGGGCATCAAACTATTACAGAAATTATGTAGCCATTCTCGGAAAACAAAAAGACACAGCAGAAATTAAAAATGCATTCAACACATATGTAAAGTATAGAAATGAGCCTTTTGCATGGAATACATTTTTGATGGGTATGTTACAGTCAAAAGGCAGGGGTGATCAAACATTGTTGAAACTAGCGGACAGTGCGCTTAAGCAGTTTCCTGGAGATACAAATATTACTCAGCGTCGAAATGAAATTATTGGAACCCTAAGGTCTGTTTCAGGTTCGGCCAGTGTAGGTGTAAATGCTGCTCAGGAAGCTAACAATTATTATCTCGAAGGTTCAAAACTTTTTTCACAAAAACTCTATGCTGCCGCAGCACAAAAATTTATCCGTGCTGCGAATTTAAATCCCGGTAATTATGCATTTCTTGAGAATGCAGGCATTTGTTTTTTCGCAAATAATCAATTTGATAAGGCAGTCGTTTATTTTGATAAAGCGATATACCTTGGTACATCCTCCACAGGGAAGTCGGAATATTTCAAAGCAGTTTCTTTGGTAAGACTCGGTCGAAAAGATGAAGGATGTGCACTTGCCAACATAGCTAGAGATAAAAAGTATCCTGATGCCGAGTCATTCATCCAATCAAATTGTAAGTAATCGTTATTTTATTAAATGATTAATTAAGATCCTCTGATGAAAAAAAAGTTGAATGAGTGGGGCAAGAATAGGGATCCTTTTATTTTTCTAATAGATTTTGAATGTAAACAACCACTTGCCTGGAGAATGGATGAAGTGGGCGATACAGTGAAATTTGTATTTCCAGGGGCTGCTAATGCAGTAAAAAAAGTACAGGCGGATAGTAATATTGATATGCGGCGTAGCCCCATTGACTTATTGTCATATAAAAAAATGTTTGATTATGTTAAGGGTGAAATTGAATATGGGAATAGTTTTCTGACTAATCTTACATGTAGGACCCCTGTAACAATAAATTGTACACTGGAGCAACTGTTTTATACAACTGCTGCTAAGTATTCTTTTTATTTAAAGAATGAGTTTGTCTGTTTTTCTCCTGAGACCTTCGTTCAGATCAATGGCAATAAAATTTATTCCTACCCAATGAAAGGGACGATCGATGCTTCAATTCCGAATGCGAAACAGTTGATCCTTAGTGATGAAAAAGAAAAAGCGGAACATGCCACAATTGTTGATTTGATCAGGAATGATCTGAGTAGAGTAGCTAAACGTGTTGAAGTTAACAGATACAGGTATTATGAAGAGATCAAAACCAATCTTGGAGTGATTGGACAAATAAGTTCAGAGATCATGGGTGAGCTGGAACCTGATTTCAATGAACGTATTGGCGATATTCTTTTTGAGCTTCTACCTGCAGGATCGGTTTCTGGTGCTCCGAAGAAAAAAACACTAGAGATTATAAAAAATGCGGAGAAGCTTCCCAGGGGCTATTATACTGGCGTAGCGGGTTACTTTGATGGGAATAATTTAGATAGTTGTGTGCTGATTCGTTATGTTGATAAAGATAATATCTATTACAGTGGAGGGGGCATCACGTCTCAGAGCAACCTGGAGAATGAATATTCAGAAATGATAAAAAAGATCTATGTGCCAATTCATTGAGACAATAAGGGTTGAATATGGCAAGCTGATGGCATTGAATCATCATCAACAACGCGTCAATAGCACATTGATTCATTTTGATGCAAAGTGCCATATTGACCTGCAACAATTTGTTTGTCCCAATGAGTTTTCACACATTGCTGTGCTAAAATGCAGGGTTTTGTATGACCTGAAAGAACTGCTGCGCATTGAATTTATGCCTTATGCTATTAAGTCAATATACAGTGTTGGTTTGGTGGGCATTCATGGCAAGGAGTATTCATTTAAGTATGCCGATCGCGCATGGATAAATGATCTCGTTACCACTTCCGGGAAAGATGAAATCATTATGTGCGATCAACATATGATCAAAGATGCCTCTTACGCTAATCTTGCGTTTTACAATGGCCACAAATGGATCACTCCTGCACAACCTTTGTTAAAAGGCACAAGACGGGAACAGTTGCTTAATGATTATATAATTCATGCTCAGGATATTTATGTTGATCAGCTTCATCATTATTCACAAGTCAAGTTCATCAATGCAATGATGACATGGGAAGAGTCGCCATCATTAAACATAAACAATCTAACTTTATCAGATATACTTTAAATCCTGTTTAACATGAGACGAGTTTTACTCTTGATCATTGGTGTTTTTTTAAACGTATTCTCATTTGCACAAAAAACAGAGCATCCCATACAAAAGGTGCTTGCAATGGAAAAAATTCCAGTGAAAGTTGCTGAGGGACCTTTTGAACCAACCTGGGAATCACTTGGTAATGGATTTAAAACACCGACTTGGTTTCGAGAGGCAAAGATCGGCATGTGGCTTCATTGGGGACCACAGGCAATAGGTGAAGATGGTGATTGGTATGCAAAATGGATCTATATGCCACAATCGGCATGGGGCAATTATACCCGTGTTTATCCTAATCATCTAAAACGATTTGGACATCCTTCCATTCATGGATACAAAGACAAACTCCCACTTTGGAAAGCAGAAAATTGGGATCCTGAAAAGTTAATGGCGCTGTATAAACGTGCAGGCGCGAGATATGTGATTGCGCAGGGAATGCATCATGATAATTTTGATCTTTGGAATTCAATGTATCAACCATGGAATTCTGTAAAGCTCGGACCTAAAAGAGATATTCTGGGGGGATGGAAAAAAGCTGCAGACAAGGAAGGCATGAAGTTTGGAATTGCTTTTCATGGTGATTATTCACTTTTCTGGTTTCAACCAGCTTTTTTGAGTGATATTGATGGTCCGATGAAAGGAGCTCCATACGATGCTGCAAAAAATTATGATGGTGAGAAAACCTGGTGGAAAGAGATGGGACTTGATTTGAAAGATCTTTATGGTATTGATTTGAAAGATGATGTTGTCTATCCTGAAGGATTCAATGGAGATTCCGTTGCCTATCGCATGAAAGATCCACTTTCTCATGGCATCCCTGATGGCAACCTTAAGAAAAATATTGACTTTGCGAGATGGTATGCCACTAAATGGACCAACAGGGTGGTTGATGCGATCGATCAATTCTCACCTGATTTTATTTATTTTGACGGAGGTGCAAGTTATCCGTTTTGTGGATGGTTTACAGGAAGAGGGTATCGTGCTGACGCAACACCACGTGTTATTTCTCATTTGTATAATTCAAATATCAAAAAGAATGGTGGTCAGTTGAAGGCTATGGCATTCACCAAGGGGAATGAAGACCCCCGTGCTATTGCAGTTAATGTTGAATCAAGTTTTCCTGAAGGAATAAAAAAAGACCAGCCTTGGCAAACAGAGGTTGGACTTGGTGAGTGGTTTTATTTTAAAGGAACTTATTATGAAAGTAGTATGGTTATCCATCAAATGCTTGAAGCTATTTCACGCGATGGAAATTATGTTATCAATATTCCTTTGGATCCATCTGGACAATTAGATCCGGGGGGAGAACAGACTTTGAACGATATGGGTGATTGGATGGAGATCAATGGAGAGGGAATATATAATTCATCAGCATGGAAAGTATGGGGCGAGGGATCAGTGATCATGGCTCATGGAAATCTCGGCCCCAAGCAATCTGCAACTCCATACACAGCCGAAGACCTAAGGTTTACTGTAAATAATGGCAGCCTCTATGCTTGGCTGATGGCGTGGCCAATAAATAATAAAGTGCTCATTCGTTCGTTGCAAGGCAACAAAAAGATGATTTCTTCAGTTACTTTACTAGGAAGCAATAAAAAATTAAAATGGAAACAAACTTCAGCGGGATTGGAAGTTATACTCCCGAATCAAAAACCTTGTCAGTTTGCATATGGACTTAAAATAAAAGGGGAAGGAATTTTATAGTTGTCTTAAAAAACTTACCAACTACAATTTTATAAATATGGAGAGCTCTCATCAGCATACACAAATGAAAAGTGATTTGAACAATGATCCAGCAGTTTTTGAACAAATCATCAATAGACGTCGTTCCAATAGAAAGTTTGATCTTAATATCAAAGTCCCACACGAAGTAATAGAAGATAGTTTAAAAAGAGCCGTTCTATCTCCAAACAGCAGCAATATGCAGTTGTGGGAATTTTATTGGATCAAGTCTGAAGAAATGAAGTCAACATTTCATGACTTGTGCCTTGGACAAAATGCGGCCAAGACGGCTGATCAGCTTGTTGTGTTTGTCACCAGACAAGACTTATGGAAAAAGAGAGCAAGATGGAATGCTGATATGATCAAATCTGCAGTTGTGGGTGAGGAGACCAAGCTTCAGAAGCAGGCAATTAAGTAT
>JBKCFW010000129.1:0-3093 GCA_046303675.1 bacterium | reverse complement strand
CACCTGCAGAGGTGACCATCGGCAAGACAAATGCGGCTAATGTTAATATCGACCATCAGTATTATGTCTCATCAGGGGTTAACAGGTACAATACCCTCAAAAGGATCATCGATTTCAACCCGGGGATCTATGGGATCATCTTTACTCGAACCAAAGCAGATGCACAGCATATCACTGAGACCCTGATTCGGGAAGGATATGATATCGAAGCGCTGCACGGGGACCTTACACAACAGCAGCGAGATAAGGTAATGGCCAGGTTCAGGGAAAAGAGCATACAGCTCCTGATCGCAACAGATGTGGCCGCCAGAGGAATCGATGTCCAAGGCATCACCCATGTCATCAACTATGAACTCCCTGATGATCCTGAAGTATACACCCACCGTAGTGGAAGAACAGGCCGTGCGGGAAACAGCGGGATTTGTCTTTCTATTGTCACCCAGCGTGAAATCTACAAGTTGCGTCAGGTTGAAAAACAGAGCAATAATCGTTTTCACAAGCTTGATATTCCATCAGGCAAGGATGTCTGTCGCAAGCAGTTTTTCCATTTTATAGACAAGATGTTCAAGGCGGATATTAGTCATGGCGACTATGAAACCTATTTGCCCATGTTGCGTGAGAAGTTTGCATCCATGGAAAAAGAAGAGATCCTTCAGCGTGTAGCTGCATTGGAATTCGACAGATTTCTGCAGTATTACGAAAATGCAGCTGATTTGAATGTGCGTGCTGATGACAGAAGAGCTGATCGTTCCACTACCGTTCGCGGAGGCAGAGATTCAGGTGAAAGACGAGCAACTCAGCGTTCATCGTCATTTGGTGGTGGATCCGGGTACAAAAAGTTATTTGTCAATCTCGGCACAAAAGATGGTTTTTACAAGGCAAGCTTTCTTCAGTTTATTTTGGATATGAGTGATTTGAGTAAAGATGTGTTGGGTAAAATTGATATGAAGGAAATGAACAGTTGGGTGGAGATTGATGGTTCAGCAGCAAACAAGATGATTAATGCGATCGATGGGAAGAAATTTAAGGGGCGGAAAATACGGATGAACGATGCTGACAGTGGGGGACCAAGGGGGAGGTTTTAATTTATTTTTTTAAATCCATGCATTTCTTTTATATTTGTATTCATGTCAGCAACAAAAAATAACAGTTTCTTCTTCTTTTATTACTACTATAGCAGTGGAAGGGGAACTTCATGTTGAAAAAACAAAATAAAAACACAACAACATAAGGATCCCGGCTAAACCCCGGGATTTTTTTTTAATGATAAACAAGATGTCAGGAAAAAATAAAACAAATAAGAAAGTAGCATCCTCGGGCAGGCCAGCGTTGGCTCAATTGCCATTGGCCATTCAGGGTTATGAAGGGAGTTTTCATCAGGTTGCTGCAAGATCTTTTTTTGGAAAGCAGGTAGAGATCTTGCCCTGTGCAACTTTTACCGACCTGATCAGAGAGGCTTCTGATAAGAAGAGGACGAGGGGTGGTGTTATGGCTATAGAGAATTCTATCGCGGGTAGCATCATGCCAAACTACAATCTTCTTCAAAAGTCAAATTTATTTGTTGTTGGAGAGGTTTATCTCCAGATCGATCAGCACCTGATGGTCAATCCAGGTGTTAAGCTTACAGATATCAAAGAAGTTCATTCCCATCCAATGGCACTTCAACAGTGTCTTGGATTTTTAAACAAGCATCCCTGGAAACTTATAGAAACAGAGGATACAGCCCTCAGTGCGAAACAAGTTCATCAAAGAAAAAGCAAGCACATTGCGGCCATTGCCGGAAAACTTGCTGCGGAGTTGTTCGGACTAAAATTGATCGCTCCTAATATCCATGACGTAAAAAATAATTACACCCGATTTCTTATCCTATCACAAGTTCCGAATCAGGTGGATGGTGCTAACAAAGCTTCAATCAATTTTCATACGGATCATGCCAAAGGGAGGTTGTCAGAAGTGCTTACTATCGTTGCAAAGCATGATATCAACATCAGTAAACTTCAATCTTTCCCCCTGGCTGGAAGTCAATTCAAATACGGTTTTCATGCGGATCTTGAATTTGACCACGTTGACCAATTTAACGGGTTGGTCAAACATCTTGAGGGTGCAACTAAACATTTGAGGGTTCTGGGTATATACAAAAAAGGAAAATTCAACAGCAAGCCATGATTAATGTTTCTTCAAGATTGAATGGTATAGGAGAATATTATTTCTCTTCAAAGCTCCGAGAGATCGAAGAGCTGAATAAGGCAGGTCATGCTGTGATCAATCTGGGTATTGGTAGTCCGGATATGCCACCACATCCCACTGTCATCGAAGCGCTCCATGCAGAATCAACTAAGGCAACCACCCATGCATATCAGTCATATAAAGGTTCTCCTGTTTTGCGTAATGCGATTGCTACATGGTACAATAAATGGTACGGTATTGATGTTGATCCAAATACAGAGGTCCTTCCGCTTATTGGCAGTAAAGAGGGAATCATGCACATCTGTATGACCTACCTCGATCATGGTGATGCTGCACTGGTCCCCAATCCTGGATATCCAACATACAGCAGTGCCGTGAAGCTCTCTGGCGGGAATGTATTATCGTACACACTTGGTGGTGCTGATAATTGGCATCCACACGTTGTGGAGTGGAAGAAGATGATCGATGAATATGCAGCAACATCAGTTGGAAGGGTAAAACTTATATTTCTGAATTATCCCCACATGCCTACGGGTCAGTTGCCTGAGAAGGCATTGATGAAGGAGATCATTGAATTTGCAAAAAGGGAACAAGTTTTGATCATACACGACAACCCCTACAGCTTTATCTTAAATGATGAACCTTCAAGTCTTTTTGAATTTGACAAACAGAAAGAGGTGGTTATTGAGCTCAACTCTTTGAGTAAGTCACACAACATGGCAGGATGGCGTGTTGGAATGATCGTCGCTTCTTCTGAACATATCAATTCCATTTTGCGATTCAAAAGTAATATGGATTCAGGAATGTTTCTTCCTGTACAGATCGCAGCAGCAAAGGCATTGGAGTTGGGGCGTGATTGGTTTGATTCAGTAAACAAAATATATGAGAGCAGAAAAGTCCAGGCAT
>JBKCFW010000128.1:0-29083 GCA_046303675.1 bacterium | reverse complement strand
CTTATCGGGCGCTAACAATAAAGAAGCAGCTCGAGAAATATTGCCAATTAAACCCAAGAAAAGAATAAAGTTGTAGGCATTTTTAAAGAATGTTGTTGTTTCATCTGAATAGATAAAGAACATAAATACATCAAGAGATATCATATAGGTTGTGTGTATTAAAAACGGAACAATTACTAATAGTTTAGATAGTTTTACTTTGGCAGGCATTTTCATGAACAACAAAACATTGAAGCAGTAAAGCAATATTAATACATCAATGAAATTATTAAAAGAAAGTGCTAAAGATGCCCTTATTTCATGAAGACCAACAACACATATTTCAAGAAGAATTGAAACAAAATAGATGATGATATAAATGAAAAAGACTTGATTTCTTTTTTTGATTGCTGACCAAGAAAGAATAACGTAAACAAAAGGCGGATACCAAACTAATGATCGGGTATAATTGAACAGGTTGTTCCAAACGGGAGGAAATTTAATAAAGAGTAAATAAACAAGATGAGTGACTGAACCGATAATACATGTATATAACAGTATCTTGTATGCGTCGTCAAGTTTTTTATACCTAAATAATCCAACAATAACAGGAAGGAGAACAAAGAATGTGATCATTCAGGTATGAAATTTTATCTATGATCGCTTATTTATTAATAGCGATTATCAAATGAACACCTCTTTTTTGGGCGCCCAAAATATAGATTGTGCAGTAAATAGAAACGTTATTGCACCCATTCCGAGCATTACTAAATAAAGCTTTTGAAAAATAAGTATTATTTTATCTGCATATAAATAGTACATAAATAATTCAAAAGAAATATCATAAGTGACTTCGATAATAAATGGAACGATCAGCAAGAGCCTTGACCACTTATACCTATTAATAGTTTTTTGACTTGAAATATCATTCAAAGAAAAAATAAAGATTAATAGGGCCAGTAGTTTACAAAACGATAAAGCCAGAGATGCTCTGATCTCTCCTAAACCAAGAAAGTAAATTTCTGTCAAGATAAAAATGATACAAATAAGAAAGTAAATTGTTGCAATGGTCTTGTGTATTCTTATTTTAGTCCATGAAACAACTATAAATACAAAAAGAGGCAACCAACACAATATGGTAAAATAATTCAAAATATTATTCCATAAAGGCAAAGCAATTACCCCTATAAATTTTTTAAATAAAAAATATAAGCACTGGTTAATTAATGTAAAAAAAGTTGAATAAAGTAAAAGCCTGTAAGAAAAATCCAATTCTTTGTACCTATAAATACCCATTACTATTGGAACAATCATAAAAGGTATTAACATGAGATGTTTTTTCTATTTGGCCAATTGAGAATCTTCATTGCAATAAGGCGGACACTTCTGAGGTAGATCAACCAATATGTTTTTCGATGGGTCATCTTCAAATAGTATATCCTGATTCTTATCATTCACGCCTACAAATACCAAAGAGATTTCTTTATTTTCTTTCATGCCATAATATGCCCTGAAAGCAACGCATCCTGGTTGATCTATTACAGCACGTATCGCAGAAGCATCAAAAGTTTCTGCCAAACACATTGAGTTGGAGAATTCTGGAGTTACAAGGCTGTCTTTATTTTCCCTGTACCGCTTTGTCAACGCAATGGCCGTTTGCAGATCAATGAGATTATTTGACATTTTGTAGTTTTTGCGAATTTATCTTTTCTCGTTTTGGATAGCAATCCGTAAAACTACGTAAGATCTGAGATGGCAGTCATAAAACTATGTCCTCATAGGCTTTCCTACTTATTTTGTACCTTCGTTTCATGCTAAAAAGCACACTCATCAAGGCTGCGCAGGCATCCGGACAACTGATCAAAGAAAGCATCAACGGAAAGTTTTCCATCGAATTCAAAGAGGGACATAATAACCTGGTGACGGAAGTGGATAAAGCTTCTGAAGCCTTGATAATGAAGATCATACGTGAAGATTTCCCTGATCATTTTATCCTGAGTGAAGAGATCGGTGAGGTAAAAATGGACTCCTCCTATAAGTGGATCATCGACCCGATAGACGGAACGATCAATTTTGCCAACGGCATTCCACTTTGCTGTGTAAGCATCGGCATAGAAAAAGATGGTCAAATGATCATGGGGGCGGTATTCAATCCAATGATGAATGAATTTTTCTTTGTTGAAAAAGGACATGGTGCTTTTTTGAATGATCAGCGTATCCATGTCAGTCAACAAGAAAACCTGCTCAACGCCTGTTTGGTCACTGGGTTTCCATATACCTATCTAGATAGCGAAAACAGTCCACTTGATGTTTTCGGTCGATTGATCCGTGCAGGAATTCCTGTAAGGCGACTCGGTTCAGCAGCGATTGACCTTTGCTGGGTCGCCGCAGGTCGCTTTGATGGTTTCTATGAACATAAACTGATGGCATGGGACAGCGCCGCAGGATACCTCATGGTTGAAGAGGCGGGGGGTATAGTGACCGGCTTCAAGGGTGAACCATATTCGCCTTATCAACCGCATATCGTAGCAACAAACGGAAAGATCCATCATGAATTGATAAAATGGATTTCGAACACACATCAACAATAAACAAACATGTCTAGAACAGAGATAAAAGATTATGGTGAATTCGGACTCATCCATCACCTCACAAAAAATATAGAATTACAAAACGCTTCATCGATCCTAGGTGTTGGTGATGATGCTGCAGTGATCGATCATTTCGGAAAACAAACTGTTGTTACGACCGACATGTTGATCGAAGGCGTGCACTTTGATCTTTCCTATACTCCGCTTAAACACCTTGGATATAAATCTGTTGTGGTGAACCTTAGCGATATCTATGCAATGAATGCCACGCCAACACAGATCACGATGAACATTGGTATCAGCAATCGCTTTAGTGTTGAAGCCCTTGAAGAATTTTATGATGGCGTATATGTAGCCTGTGAAGAATATGGCGTTGATCTTGTAGGAGGTGACACCTGCTCGTCACAAAAAGGATTCATCATTTCTGTTACTGCAATAGGAGAGGTGGTTCAGGAAAAAACCGTACTGCGATCAACTGCACAAAAAGGTGACCTGATCTGTGTTTCAGGAGATCTGGGTGGAGCCTATATCGGATTGCTTTTCCTCGAGCGTGAGAAAAAAATTCTCGTTGAAAGTCCGGGTGTACAACCAGACCTGGAAAATGAATCGTATGTTATTGGTCGACTGCTTAAACCAAAAGCAAGAAAAGATATTCATGAGTTTTTTGAAGAAAAAGAAATTATCCCAACATCAATGATGGATATCAGCGATGGGCTCAGCTCTGAGCTCCTGCATATTTGCGAAAAAAGCGGTGTAGGGTGTGTGATCTATGAAGAGAAGTTGCCTATTGCTGAAGATTCAAGAGCTGCAGCCTATAAATTTCAAATTGACCCTACAGCTTGTGCGCTTAGTGGTGGTGAAGACTACGAACTGCTGTTTACGATCAAACAGGAGGACTATGAAAAACTAACACTGAATGAACAGATCAGTGTTGTTGGGCATGTCACCGAAGCCGAGCAGGGCGCAAAGATCAAGACAAAGGGGGGCAACACCCACGATATCACTGCCCAAGGTTGGAATGCATTTAAAAAATAAGAACTGTTTTTTTCTATACGATCAGAAAATTATCTCCATCTAACCAGAAGGGTAAATTCTTGCGCACTTCATCCAAACGAGATCGTTCTAGTGTAATAGTGTGGACGTCCTCATCATGTGCCTTTTCATACATCACTTCACCCAAAGGATCTACCACCATGCTGTTGCCGCTGTGGTAAAGATCATTACCATCGTGTCCAACTCTATTGACCCCAATTACGTAACACTGATTTTCAATTGCCCTCGCCTGTAACAATGTCTTCCACGCATTGCTTCTTTTTTCGGGCCAATTGGCCACATATATCAACACATCATATTCGGGTGTGATCTCTTTTTCAGGATCCTGTTGAATTTGTTGACGCGACCACACAGGAAATCTTAAATCATAGCAAATCTGTAGGTTGATCTTCCATCCTCCAACTGAAGCTATGCTTCTTTTATTTCCTGGTGTATAATGTTGGTCCTCTCCTGCAAGAGAAAAACAATGCCGTTTATCATAAACACCAATTTCTCCATTGGGCAACGCCCACAAGAGCCTGTTGAAATACTGTTCTTCTTCCTGAACGATGACACTGCCCGCAAGAATGATATTTTTTTCTTTGGAGATGTTTTTCATCCAGACAACTGTCGGCCCATCCATGGTTTCTGCCAACGTTTCCGGCCTCATGCTGAACCCGGTGGAAAACATCTCCGGAAGCACCACAATATTTGTTTTCTCGCTGATAGACCTGATCTTATCCTCGATCATCTTCAGGTTGGCTTGCTTATCCTCCCATTTCAAATCCGTTTGTATGGTAGTAACGATCAGTCTTTGCATAAAAAAAGTTTGATGCCCCTTGAAATTACATCGTTTTCAAATCCTCTCATGAGTAGGTATTGACGAGTTTTTGACTGCTTTACAAATTCCGTATCACCCTCCCCCTTTAATGAATTCCATTTTTTGTCAATCAGCTTAAGCACCATTTTTTCATATTCCTCCTGATCGATCTCATCACGCAGCGCTTTTCTAATACTGTAATCGGCAATACCCCTTTTTTTCAGTTCATTTTCTATCTTCTTCCTTCCCCATCCTTTTATTCTGAACTTACCGCCGGCAAATGATTTCGCAAATCGTTCTTCATTCAAAAATCCTTCCTCGATCAATCGCGATGTCATTTCACTAGCCGCCTGCCATGATATCCCATATCCCGCCAATTTTGTTTTTACCTCCTTATGTGTTCGCTCTTGAAAAGCACAATAATGCCGGATCTTTACATAGGCCTGTTCCGGAGTAAGCACACGTCTTTTGAAATACCCTTCTTCCATCAAGGCAATATTACTGATTAACATAGGTTGTTGATGTGGTTTTCAACATAAAACCCGTTTTTTTTAGTCAAAATGTCAAGAAAATTGAATTCATCTTCGGTCATAGGCAATTATATTTGCTATTATACAAACAAGGGTTTACCATGAAATTTATTGTGTCATCTTCAGCGCTGTTAAAACAACTTCAACAAATCAATGGAGTTATCGGATCAAACAATGTGTTGCCTATTCTGGAGGACTTCCTTTTTGAAATAGACAAAAACAAACTGACTGTTGTTGCTACAGATCTTGAGACCGTGATGAAAATTCATCTAGACATCGAGGCAAAAGATAGTGGAAGGGTTTGTATCCCGGCGAAGATCCTGATGGACTCACTTAAAAATCTACCTAACCAACCACTCACCTTTGACATTGATAAAAATTTCAGCATTGAAATAACAAGTGACAATGGTAAATACAAGGTGATGGGCGAAAACCCTGATAATTTTCCAAAAGAGCCACCGGCAGATGATACCACTGCATTCACCATGAGCAGTCACCAACTGCTGACTTCCATCAACAAATCAATTTTTGCTGTAAGCAATGACGATTTGCGTCCTGCCATGACAGGGGTGTTTTTTGAATTGGAAAAAAGCGGACTCACCGCGATTGCAACAGATGCTCACCGACTGGTAAGATACAGACTGAACAACGTGAAATGCACTAAATCAGATTCATTCATTGTTCCAAAAAAGCCGCTGAACTTGTTGAAAAATTCTCTGCCCGACAATGAGGATGAACTTACGGTTTCATACAACAGCAACCACCTGTTTGTGAATCACGGAACGGTGGAGCTTTCATGTCGTCTGCTGGATGCGCGTTTTCCTGATTATAAAGTGGTTATCCCGGCAGACAATCCATATAAGATGACGATCAGTCGTGCAGACTTTCAAGCTGCGTTAAGAAGGGTGAGCATTTTCAGTAATAAAAGCACAAACCTTGTTACGCTCTCCATTTCCGGAAGCGAGCTTCAGCTGACTGCTCAGGATGTGGATTTCAGTTTTGAGGGTAATGAGAGAATGGCTTGTCATTATGATGGTGATGATATCACCATTTCTTTCAACGCTCGTTTTTTGATTGAGATGCTTTCTGCGACAGACAGCGAAGAGGTTCGCCTCGAATTGTCAACACCAACCAAAGCAGGATTGATCAAGCCGGTAGAGCAAGAAGAAAGCGAAGATCTTCTTATGCTGGCCATGCCTTTGATGTCTAACTAATTATAATAACATCGTATGGATGCTCTGATATCTTATTTCAGCGATCTTGAAAAAAGGCCCCTCGAGAGAGCGGGTTTTTTTGTTGGCGGCATGTTGTTGCTGCTGGTAATAGAACAATTAATGCCCTTGTTGGATCCTCATTACAAAAAAACAAAAACACGTCATGCTCTGTTGAATGTTGGGTTCACGGCCATACATTTCGTGATACATACATTCATGGCAGTCGGTATTGTGTTCATCTCCACATGGACAGAAAAAAATAATATTGGCATAACAAGGCTGTTTGATTTTAGTCCGCTTGCCATCATCATCATCACCTGTCTGGTGCTCGATTTTTTTGCCGGCTGGCTTTGTCATTTTACAGAACATCAAGTCCCGCTATTCTGGCGCTTTCACATCATACACCATGCTGATAATAATGTTGATGTAACAACCGGACTTCGTCACCATCCGCTGGAGTCTATCTGGCGCGGCGTATTTTTTTATATTGGCGTGTTCGTCTCTGGTGCTCCAATGTTTGCGGTGCTTCTTTATCAAACGATTCTGGTGTTCATGACAGGGGTCACACACGCCAATATCAGCTTGCCCAGGCAGTTAGACAAAGCGATAAGCTGGATACTGGTATCACCCAATATGCACAAAGTACACCATCACTGGAAACAGCCCTATACCGATAGCAATTACGGTGCGGTGTTTTCTATATGGGACAGGTTGTTGGGCACGTTCATGAAGCTAGATCCTTCAAAATTAAAATATGGACTTGATCAATACTACCCCAATGAGCAGGATGAGAATTTTTCTGCACTGATGAAAAGGCCCTTTCAAAAACTAAAATAACTATTGAAAACAATTGCTGTTATACCTGCACGCTTTGCCGCAACAAGGTTTCCTGGAAAACTGATGCAAACCATTGGGGATAAGACCATCATCAGACGGGTTTATGAAAATGCTCTTGCAACAGGTTTGTTTGATCAGGTGTTGGTAGTGACCGACAGCGATATCATTTTCGAAGAAATCGCTTCTGTGGGAGGTGCTGTATATAAAAGCAAGTTTGAACACCAAAGCGGAAGCGATAGAATTGCTGAAGCCGTTGAATCAATGGACGTTGATGTAATAGTGAATATTCAAGGAGACGAACCTTTCATTGTAAAAGAGCCACTTGCGGGCTTGATCAAGAATTTTGAAGATCCGGCTGTTCATGTTGCTTCACTGATGAAAAAATTCTCTGCCGAAGAAGATCCTGCAAACCCAAATCTTGTCAAGGTGGTATGCGACATGCAAAATAATGCATTGTATTTCAGCCGTTCTCCAATCCCTTACTTCAGGAACACTTCAAGCGATGTTGCTTTTTACAAACACATTGGTGTTTATGCATACAAAAAACAAACACTGCTGTCGTTTAGGTCCTGGCCCACTTCAGCGCTGGAAAAAACAGAGATGCTGGAACAGCTAAGATATCTTGAGCATGGTGTCTCAATCAGAATGGTTGAAACAACAGCAACTTCAATTGGCATCGACACGCCAGATGATCTTGAATTTGCGCGTGCATATTTTAGTAAAACGCAGCAATAAACTCTTATCCCTTTTTCTTATAGACAGGAACGGTGCTGCAGGGCTCTCCATACATCAGTGATGCAACAACGGATATAAGCCTATTTGACATCTCCATATAAGCATACGAGGGTATTTCCTTTTCACCACATCCCTTTAAAAAAACACGCTTGCCTTCATATTTTTTCACGTCTGCCTGTTGGATATTTTTTATAAAGATGTAACGAAGCGCTTCATCAATTGTCCCATTGATGATCATTGATGAAACGGATGAAAGCTTTGTCGACACCAGCATATAGGCCCACATGGGTATGATGGCGTCTGTGGAGCAAAAAACGGCAACCGCCTTGTTCCTGTACTGTTCCCAATCGTGCGCATCAAGGGAGGCTCTGAATTCTTTTTCTTTCAACAGCATTTCCATGAACAGAAAATCTTTTAGGTCGAAAGGAACAATTTCCTCGGCGGGGAAATAGTGCTCAAGATCAATCGTGATCAACCCGCTTTCTGCAACCCTGTTTTTTATTTCTTCCATGATCCTGGTATTAAAAAAATCAGCCACCCTGTGTGGGCGGCTGAGTATAATTTTGTTGCTTTTTTATTTTTAGTACCCAGCCGCACTACGCTTGTCAACAATTTTCGTCGCCTTCTTTAATGATTCAAAGGTACTGTATGCCGCATATTGTTTCATTTGTGACTCAATTGTTTTTTTCTCTTTTGCGAAATCAATGGGCGCTGAGGGAAGCGATGAAATATTGTTTACGCTGATGTAGTAAATGCCGTTTTGACCATCAATAATCTGTGAGGTCTTTGAAACGTTGTTTTTGTTAAATGCTGCGCCAATGACTTTTGTTTCTGGACCAAGGTTTGGAACAAAAGGATCAAAGAATCTGACGGTATCTGTTTGGCCGATTGTTCCTCCCAGAATAGCTGAAAGTTTTTCCAGATTGGTTTCTGCACCAGCTTTTCTCGCAACGAGTTCTGCCTTCTTTTTATTTTTTAATGTTGGCTCAACAACAATCCTTGCCGCTGCAACTGGCTGTACACCTTCCGGAATCTCGCTGGTGACCATCGCCACCACGTATTGATTCTTTAAATCGAAGGGCTCAGATACGGTTCCAACCTTATTGTCAAAAACCCATTTCACAAGCGCTCTTGATGAAAGTTGGCCCGCACTAAAATCAAGTTCTTTTATGTTGTCTGCCAGCTGTTTGTTAAGCTTCATTTTTTGTACCGTCTCACCGAAAGATTTTGGATCGCGGCTTGAGGCTGCGAATTGGGTTGCGGCGCTAGATGCTGTTGCATCGGTTTCATCACTTGCGATAATTGATTTGGACAAGTAGGCTACTTTATAAGATTCTTCAAAATTCTTTTGGCTTAACACCTCTGTGACCTGATACCCCAAAGATGTTTTAACAACATCCAGCGATCCCTGTGGTTTATTAAATATAAAATCTGCGAACTCTTTGGGCAGGCTTCCCATTTCAAGAGAAGAGAAATTGTACTCTCCTCCCTTAGTCTTGCTTCCTTCGTCATCACTGAGGGCGGCAGCCAGTGACGCAAAGTTTCCGCCAGACTTAATTGCAGCGAATATGCTGTCCGCTGTTTTTTTAGCGGTCGAATCTGCTCTTTTTGGCTTACCGGTTTGCGGATCTATAACAGTGATCAGTATGTGTCTGAATTTAACACTGTCAGGAATTGATCTTTTTTCAATTTTCTTGGCAAGTACATAGTTGCCCCCATCAAGATATGGACCAACGACTGCTCCAACAGGCAATGAGATGATCGCATCTTTTGCTGACATCTGTAGCTTGTTTTTTTGAACATAGCCGTCAAAAAACGGAACAGAGGATGTGTTTTTTGTAACAAACGCCTTGGCGTCGTCTGCTTGTTCAAATTCTGATTTCAGGGCCGATAGTTTATTATATACAGCAAGTGTATCTTGGCTTGTTGGATTTGCATTGAACGAAACAAATGCAATACTTTTTACTCGCTCTTGTTTAAACTCTTCTTTGTGGTTGCTGATGTAATCAGAAATTTCTTTATCTGTAACTTTTACAGCGCTGTCTGGAATAGCACCATATGGAACCGCTAAAAATTTTATAGAAGCAATGCTATTTGACTCTGCGCTTGTTTTTTCAATGATCCATTTTGGAACATATGAGCCCTGGACAAATATTGAATTGTACTTCTCTGCCAACAAACCCAATTGTATTGGCTTGATCAATTGATCAACCACTCCAGAAAGATCTTCCGGCTTTGCATTTTTCTTCAAATTGGTAAACCATGTCCTGGCCGCGTTGACGTCATATCCTCCTGTGGTTTTGTCTTGAAACATTTGTTTAAACTCCTGGGGCGCATCATTAGAAAACAACACCGCGCCGAGTTCTTTTTGTGTTACCGACAGGCCCAGCTTGTCGGCCTCGGTTTTTAATACCGCCTCTTGGATATAATTATTCCACACCGATTCAATTATATTTTGGGTGATCATTTCACCGGGCTGCATGCCTTGGGCACGATATCCTTGTTCCATTTGATTAACCTTCTGGTTGAATTCCATTAGGTCAATTTTCTTCCCGTCAATTGTTCCTGCTTCTGATGGTTGGCCACCAAACATGTTTCCGCTTTTTCCAATAAAAGCATCCTGCACAAGGAAACCAATAAGACTTATTGAAATCATGACGGTCAACAATATTGCTGCCTTATCTCTTATTTTCTGAATGATCGACATAGCTGTTGTTTATATAATAATATATGAGCGGGCAAAAATAGGGTAAAATCGGTTATTAACAAACTGTGGAAAACCCTATTCTGGCTTGTTTTGAGACCTCTTTTTGTGTTTTTCTTGGGGCTTTTTTGGTTTCCTTCTGTTATCCACGTCCTTTTGTTAATATCCTGCATTTTTGTGGTATTTCTCTTGTTTTGAAGGAATTTTTTGTGAATTACTTTCAGTTACTTTTCGCCTTTTTCGCTAAATAGCCCACCCTCCTTTTTTTTAGTACAAATTACTACAGGGATATCCACACTTGTTTTTTCTTTTTTTTCTTGTTTATAATTTCTTTGCTTTTTTCTTGTTTTTATTTAAATGAAGTTAGAAATATGATTAAATAAAGAAATTTTTACTTCTTCCTTTTTGTTAATTTATGTGGATTACTGTTATTATACATAGCATAACTATTTATTAAAATACTTTTAAACATTTCCACAGTCCTAATAGTAATAGTTAATTTTATATAATATATATAACTATAAATACTATGAAGGATATTAACAGTGAAGATGCTTTTAAAAATTTAAACACTCTTGGTTATCTTGATATTCCAATTCCTTCAGGATTAAATATTGTTGACTCAATAAAGAAACTCAAAGAAGAAAAAAAAGCCATTATATTAGCACACTATTATCAATCTAATGAAATACAAGATATTGCTGATTATATAGGGGATAGTTTAGGTCTTGCCCAAGAAGCAGAAAAAACAACTGCTGAGATCATTTTATTTGCCGGGGTTCATTTCATGGCAGAAACAGCAAAAATTCTAAACCCAACAAAAAAAGTACTGATTCCAGATCTTCATGCTGGTTGTTCTTTAAGTGATAGTTGTCCAGCTGATGTTTTTAAACTATTTAAAGAAGCCCATCCAGACCATAAAGTAATATCATATATTAATTGCTCTTCTGAAATAAAAGCACTCAGTGATGTAATATGTACGAGCAGTAATGCCAGGGCTATTGTAGAGAGTTTTCCTAAAGAACAAGCATTAATATTTGCACCGGATAAGAATCTTGGCGGCTATATCAATAAGATTACTGGAAGAAAAATGCTGCTTTGGAATGGAGCGTGTATGGTCCATGAAATTTTCAGTTATGAAAAATTAGTAAACTTGAAAAAAGAGAACCCAAATGCAAAAGTAATAGGACACCCAGAATGTGAGGAGCAAATTCTTTCTTTGGTTGATTTTATTGGGTCAACAACACAATTATTGAATTATACAATAAAAGATTCGTCAACTGAATTTATTGTTGTTACAGAATCTGGAATACTTCATCAAATGATTCTATCATCGCCACAAAAAAAATTCATACCTGCACCACCTAACAATACTTGTGCATGTAATGATTGTCCGCATATGAAAAGAAATACTTTAGAGAAAATTTATAATGCACTTACGTATGAACAACCAGAAATAATTATGTCTTCTGAAATGATTCAAAAAGCATACCTTCCGATCAGAAGAATGTTAGATATCAGTGCGAAAATGAAATAAGAAAGTTCGATATTTCAAAAAGAAATAATGCAAATAATAAAAAATATAATTTTTGATCTTGGTGGAGTGTTGGTTGATTGGAGCCCGGACTACATGTATAAAAAACTGATCACCGACGAAAACCAACGAAAAATTTTCTTAGAAACAATATGTACGCTTGACTGGAACGAACAACAAGATGGGGGCAGAGCAATAGAAGAGGCCCACAGAGAGCTGATCAGTATGTTCCCGGAACATAAAGATTTAATAGAAGCGTATTATGCCAGGTGGGAAGAAATGTTAGGGGGGCCAATACAACCAACTGTCGAAATATTTAGACAACTTAAGCAAGCAAAGAAGTGTGGTATTTATGCATTAACCAACTGGAGCGCTGAAACTTTTCCAAGAGCACTTGAGCTCTTTGATTTTTTACATTGGTTTGATGGAAGAATCGTATCTGGTGAAGAGAAAACAAGAAAGCCCTTCAAGGAAATTTACGACTTAACGCTTTCTCGTTTTAATCTTGTTGCCAGCGAGACATTGTTTATTGATGATAATCTGAGAAATATAAAAGCGGCCAATGAACTTGGCATCATCACACACCACTTCATATCCCCAGAACAGCTAAACGATTACCTTAAGAGCAACGATTTGTTTTGATCAGCTGAATATGTTGAAGGTTATAAAACTCAGCAGATAGGCCAAACCAGTCATGTACAACAACTGAATCATTGGCCACTTCCAGGACCCCGTTTCTCTTTTAACAACAGCCAGGGTGCTCATGCATTGCATGGCCAGCAAATAGAATACCAGCAGTGAAAAGCCGGTCGCTTTGGTATATACGGGTGAGCCGTCTGCCCTCACAGCAGACTTCATTTTATTTCTTAGTGTCTCACTGTTTTCATCTGCGTCCTCGCCAACACTATACAGCGTTGCCATGGTGCCTACAAAAACTTCCCTGGCGGCAAAAGAGGTGATCAGCGCGATACCGATTTTCCAATCATATCCAAGCGGACGAATAACCGGCTCAATGCTTCTGCCCATGATTCCTGCATATGAATGTTCAAGCAGGGCAGACGACTGCTCGCTCTGATAAATTGCTGCATTTCCCGGGTCGCCCTTGATCTTCATTGAGTATTCGGCCTCAATTTCTTTTCTCTTTTCATTTGGTCCAAATGAGCTAAGTCCCCACAACACCAGAGATATAATCATGATCACTTTACCGGCATCAAATACAAACACCTTTGCTTTTTCCACCATCGTGATCAGAATATTTTTCCAACGCGGCTGTCTGTAAACAGGAAGCTCCAGAATGAAGAAGCTTTTTTCCTTCATTTTAATGAAGATGTTTAAAATGTGTGACACAAAAAGAGCGACCACAATACCCAGGACGTATAGTGCAAGCAACACAAGACCCTGTATACTCAATACACCAAAAACATATTCATTGGGAACGACCAGCGAAGTAAGAATGGTGAAGACCGGAAGCCTTGCGCTGCAGCTCATGAATGGGGTAACCATAATGGTCAATAACCGCTCTTTTTTATTCTCAATATTTCTTGCACTCATGATCGCAGGAACGGCACAAGCAAAGCCGCCGATCATGGGCATAACGCTTTTTCCATTCAACCCCACCTTGCGCATAATGCGATCAGACAAAAAGCTGATACGGGCCATGTACCCGGTGTCTTCAAGCAGCGTGATAAGTCCAAACAGGATCATGATCTGTGGAACAAACACCACAATTCCGCCCAACCCGGCCAACACACCATTGATGATGAGATCTGATATCCAGCCGTCAGGTAGCGCCCCCCCTAAAAGACCCCCCAGGGCCCCAACGGCAGACTCTATTGCGTTCATTGGGTATTCTGCGACCCAAAACACACTTTGAAAGAGAATAAAGAGCACAACGCCCATGATGACCGTTCCCCAGGTTTTGTGTAAAAGGAAGTGGTCTATTTTCTCTGAATATCTTTTCCGTTGCTCAGCGCTCTCTTCTTGTACAGCCCGCTGCATCACCTGTCTGATCTTCTTATAGCGCAACTGTATGTCTTCTGCCTGAACCCTTGTATGGTTAAATCGGTGGCGCTCTTCTATTTGCTCAATCTGTTGTTGTTTGTCCTTGCTGATGTCAAACGATTCGTGGTTGATCAAATAGTGAATTGCCGCGTAATTGGGCATACCTTGAAAAAGCGTTTTCATTTCTGAAATAGCTTCTTCCGCGAGTTCGTTGATGGGATAAAAATCAGGCCCGCCTCTTTCGGTCGTCATCACCTGTGCAATGGTTGACTTCAGCTGATCTATACCCTTGCCGGATCTTGCGTTGACGGCCACTACAGGCACTTGCATTTCTCTGGAAAGCCGGTCCACATCTACCACAATTCCTCTTTTTTTTGCAAGGTCCACCATCGTCAGCGCCACAACAACCGGAACCTTAAGATCGATCACCTGTGAAACATAAAGCAGGTTCCTTCGCAAGTTGCTGGCATCCGCAACAACCAAAGCGAGATCAATTTTTTCACCACCCTCTGGCGACATTAACTGTTTATATGAAACCCATTCGTCGGCGCGTCTTGGATAAAGGCTATATGTTCCGGGACGGTCGATCGCCGAACAGATCTGGTTGTTGGGAAGCCTGAAGCTTCCTGTTTTCTTTTCTACTGTAACCCCAGGAAAATTTCCCACCTTCTGCCTTAATCCGGTAAGCTGATTAAAGAGTGAGCTCTTTCCGCTGTTGGGGTTTCCCAATAAAGCTATATGGTAGGTTCTGTCCAAAATTTATAGAAGGACAAAGTTAATGCCAAATCATAACCCGCATTTACGGAAATAGAAAAAAGGCATGTGCAGAAGCTCTTTTTCATCCGAGCAACTGCTTTACCTTTGTTAAAAATATTTGCCATGTTGAGGAGTGTTATTGTGCTATTGTTGTGTTCAAATTTAGCAATGGCCCAAAGGGCCAGCAAGACAGATAAAAAAAGCATCTCTTCTCTCAAAGAGAACATTGCGTTTCTCGCTTCTGATGATCTGGGGGGTAGAAGGGCAGGAGATCCCGGAGAACAACTGGCGGCTGAATTCATCGCAGGTAAATTCAATGCAAGCGGACTCACCCCAAAGGGCAACGATGGGGGCTACTTTCAACCGTTCATAATAAATGATGGAAAAGAATTAGCTCCCGGCTCCTATCTCAGGCTTGGTGGAAAAGAGCTAAGACCCATGGTAGATTTTTTTCCCATTTCAAACAGCATGTCCTCGGATATAGCAGCGGCGGATGTTTCGCCCGAATTGAAAGAGAACGGACAGCCGTGGATAATAGACCTTGCTGAGTCGATCGACCAAGACAAACTTCATCCGCACGCCGACCTGTCCGCATTGGTTTCTGAGATGTTGTCAAACGCAAAACTCAAAGGAGCCACAGCAGCAATTCTTTATCATTCAAAATCCTCAAATGATTTTTTAACATTTGATCCCAAAGATCGCTCTGTGACCACACCCATTCCTGCAGTTTACCTCCGCAAAAAAGCAGCGGAAGAACACCTTAAAGACCTTTCGCTTTCTTATCGGGTTGAACTTGGCTTTTCGTTCAAGCCCAAAACACGAACGGCAAGAAATGTTATTGGTCTCATAGACAACAACGCACCGCTCACAATAGTCATTGGCGCACACTACGATCATCTTGGTTATGGAGAAGACGGCAACTCTATGATCAGGGGAGGGGATCCGGCAATACACA
Source organism: bacterium (assembly GCA_046303675.1). Taxonomy (GTDB): domain Bacteria; phylum Bacteroidota; class Bacteroidia; order Chitinophagales; family Chitinophagaceae; genus Pollutibacter. The sequence goes on along the minus strand of JBKCFW010000128.1, from coordinate 13,395 downwards.
ATGGCGCGGATGATAACGCCAGCGGAACTGCCGCTATCATTGAGCTTGCTGCGCAACTATCCAAGGCAAAGAACACACAATACAATTATCTCTTTATTGCTTTTTCGGCCGAAGAACTTGGCCTTTTTGGATCTAAATATTTTGTAGAAAATCCAACCATTCCGCTTGGAAGCGTCAACTATATGATCAATTTAGATATGGTCGGAAGATTGAACGACAGCACCAAGACCATAACCATAGGAGGTTATGGCACCTCGCCCTCTTGGCAGAACATGATCAACACGGTAAAAAATAAACAATTTAATATTCGAGTTGATTCAAGTGGCTCCGGTCCGAGCGACCACACTTCGTTTTATCGAAAAGATATACCGGTGCTGTTTTTTTTCACAGGACTGCACACGGACTATCACAAGCCCAGCGATGATGCAGAAAAGATCAATTATCAAGGAACATTGCACATTACGAAATTCATCCGCGAAATGATTCTTGCCGATAAGTCATCGCAAAAAATTGCATTCACCAAAACAAGAGAACAACAAACCACCACCTCGGCCCGATTCAGCGTTTCGATGGGCATCATGCCCGATTACTCATTCTCTGGCACCGGCGTCAGGGTAGATGGCGTATCCGATAACAAGCCTGCAAAAAAAGCGGGTCTCTTGGCGGGTGATATTGTAAAGCAATTGGGCAAATACCAAATATCTTCGGTAGAAAGCTATATGCAAGCCCTGTCCACATTTAAAAAAGGAGACCAGACAGCGGTTGTTGTTTCGCGAGGCGAGAAAGAAATCACTTTTGAAATCACCTTCTGATGAAATTCAAATTGGATGACGACAGGATGTCGGATAATTTTTTTGAGGACACACATATATTGGGTATCTCGTGTAGCCTAAAGAATTACCTCTTTTGTTGGCATATTGAAAAAACGATTCAAATCGACTTTCGCACGGCAGTTGATTTGCAAATACCCATGGAAAAAAACAGAAGATCGTATTCTTTTACGGTGTATGAATATCTGGAACCGATAAAGCAAAAAGAACATTTTCTTTATAGCAATAAAAATGATGGAGAATTTTTGTTGCCGGAGTTGCAACATCTCGACTTTATATGGCTTATCAGAGACCCCTTTCATGATGAAAAAGAATTCCAGCATCTTCAGCAACAAATTCGTAGCATACCCGGAGTGCAACTTGTTTCAGAAGTGCAGCACGACAAAATAAAATCAAAAGATAACCTTCAACGATAAATATCATGTGGACAGAAGACAACAATACGCTGTATAGAAAATTTGTTTTTCAGGATTTCACAAGGGCATTTGCATTCATGACAAGCGTGGCGATCGTTGCAGAGAAACAGAACCATCACCCAACGTGGAAAAACACGTGGAATGCAGTAGAGATATGGCTCACTACACACGATGCAGGAAATACCATAACCGAAAAAGACAGGAAACTTGCTGCAGCAATTGATGCGTTGTTGTGACCTACATCACGTTAACGGCAAACTGTTCTACCGATGTCATCTCTCCGATAGGTTCGGTATATTCTTCAAGTCCGTTTTCTTTCATGATCGACTGCAATTCATCCAGGCTCTCTTTCGCAACGGAAATTAATAATCCTCCGCTTGTTTGCGGGTCTGCTAAAATTGATTTGAATAAAGAAGACCTATCTGCGTTCTGGAAAGACACCTTGTGTCCGTAACTATCCCAGTTTCGATTTGTTCCTCCGGGGACGCATCCTTTTTCTACGTAATCGATCAACGTATCGCTAATAAGGGGCACGGTATCAAATTTCAGGTGAGCCGATAAACCACTGCCCTCGGCCATTTCAATTAAATGACCAAGTAGTCCAAATCCGGTTACATCTGTTAGTGCATGTACGCCGCCGAGTTTAGATATAATTGATCCAATTTTATTCAGCTTCATCATTTGTTCTGCCGCAAGTGTTGAATCTTCCTCTCTCAACAACCCCTTTTTCTCTGCAGTTGTCAAAATGCCAACACCAATTTTTTTAGTGAGCAACAAGAGGTCTCCCTTTTTTGCTGTATTGTTCTGTTTTAAACAACTCAAGTCAACCAGTCCGTTCACCGCCAATCCAAAAATTGGTTCAGGAGAATCGATGCTGTGTCCACCCCCCAGCGGAATTCCCGCCTCCAGACATATACTTTTGCTTCCTTCTATTACCCTTCTCGCAACAATTGGGGGGATGACATTGATTGGCCACCCCAGTATTGCAATTGCCAATATTGGGTTGCCGCCCATTGCATACACATCGCTAATTGCATTGGCAGAAGCGATCCTTCCAAAGTTATATGGGTCATCAACGATGGGCATAAAGAAGTCTGTTGTAGAGATCAGGGCTGTGCCATTTTTTAGATCGTACACTGCCGCATCATCTTTGCTGTGATTGCCCACGATCAACCGATCATTGTCCGGCATGCTGAAACTTGAGTGCAATATCTCATCCAGGATCTTTGGAGAAATTTTACATCCACAACCGGCACCATGTGAATATTGGGTCAGCTTTATATTTTCCATGTTATTTATTTAAAATCATTTTTGCATTTTCCTCCGCACACACTGTTGGCAATTGCATCGTCCTAATTGTGGGCTTGGGGTCTTCTCTCTTATCAAGTGCTTTCTGATAATGTTTGTCGTAGTATTTCAAGAGAATAGAAAAACAACCTTTAATGTTGTTGTTTTCTATATGCTCTACTGCAAGTTTTGTTTCTAATCCGCCCAGCCTTTTTTGAATACGCAGTGTTGCCTCTTTGAGTTCTGCTACATTTAATTTCCCGTATGTTTCTACCAGATAATTTAGCCTCTCGTCAAAAGGTATATCCAAAAAAGCAATCGGACCGCTCCGCATCAACAACCAAAAATCCTGAGGAATATTGGTTGTGCCTATTCTTTGACTTTCATCCTCTATCCATATGCGCTTGTCCGGAAATGTTTTTTTTGTCTTATACAATGCAATGCCCAGCTTGTTTTCAAACATCTCTTGTGATGGTTGTTTGGGAAGTCCAATGTTTCCAAACGCAGAGCCCTTATGACCAGCAAGGTTTTCCAAATCTATCACAGGCTCGCCCAATGCGCTTAACGCATCCAGAACAATTGTTTTTCCCGATCCGGTGTATCCACCAAGAATGTTAATAGGGGTTGTTGTTGTGAATTGTTGTATGGTCCAATTTCGAAAAGCTTTATATCCACCAATAAGGGTATATACCTTAAATCCATAGAGGTCCATCAACCACGCAACACCGGCACTGCGCATACCACCACGCCAACAATGTACCAGCAGTGTTTTATTTTTTCTCTCTGTGTGATTGATTATTTTTTCTGCAAAAAGGATCATGTCCCGCATCTTGGGACCAAAATATTCCAAGCCTTTTTTTATAGCATCCTCGCGTGATTGTTGCTTATATATCGTACCGACGACAGCTCGTTCTTCATTGCTGAACAGGGGCAGACTAAAAGCTTCCGGAATGTGAGCGTGATCATATTCTCCTTCGCTTCGCACATCCAATATGGGATACAATTCGGCCAATTCAACGAATTTCTCAACTGGAACTTTTTCTATTCCCATATTGAATCTCGTTGATTTATTTATTCATTGTAGTAAGAAACTCGTTGTTGTCTTTTGTTCCTTTCATTTGTTTCAACAACAACGACATTGCCTCTTCGCTGTTCATATCAGCAATGTGATTTCTAATGATCCACATGCGCTGAAGCGTATCTTTGTCCAGCAACAGGTCTTCTCTTCTTGTAGATGATGCTGTGAGGTCGATCGCAGGGAACATTCTTCTGTTAGCCAGTCTTCTGTCAAGCGCAAGTTCCATGTTACCCGTTCCTTTGAACTCTTCAAAGATCACTTCGTCCATTTTACTTCCCGTCTCGATCAAGGCAGTAGCCAATATCGTAAGCGACCCTCCATTTTCTATCTTTCTTGCAGCACCGAAGAATTGTTTTGGCTTTTGCATTGCGTTTGCTTCAACACCACCTGAAAGCACTTTACCAGATGAAGGCGCTACCGTGTTATGCGCTCTTGCCAGACGAGTGATGGAGTCGAGCAATATCACCACATCATGACCGCACTCTACCAAGCGTTTTGCTTTTTGCAACGCCATTGTAGAAACTTTTACATGTTTTTCTGCAGGCTCATCAAATGTTGAAGCCAGCACCTCTGCCTTCACACTTCTTTCCATATCTGTAACTTCCTCCGGACGCTCATCGATCAACACCACCATGAGATAACACTCCGGATGGTTGGTGGCTATAGCGTTCGCAACTTCTTTCAGCAACATGGTCTTTCCCACCTTTGGTTGTGCAACGATCAGTCCACGCTGTCCCTTGCCCAATGGAGTGAAAAGGTCCATCATCCTTGTAGAATAATTATCCGATTTGGTATAAAGATTAAACTTCTCAAATGGGAACAATGGCGTGAGGTAATCATAAGGAACCCTGTCCCTTACTTCTTCAGGAAGCCTACCGTTCACCGTATCAACTTTAAGCAGGGCAAAATATTTTTCTCCTTCTTTTGGAGGTCTGATGCTGCCTACAATTGTATCACCGGTTTTTATTCCAAACAGTTTTATTTGTGATGGTGATACATAAACATCATCCGGCGATGACAAATAATTATAGTCGCTGCTCCTCAGAAAGCCATATCCATCTGGCATCATTTCAAGAACACCCTCTCCGGTGATAACCCCATCAAACTCCACATTGAATGCGGGTTCTTTTTTTATGAATAATTGTTTAGTAGCAATTTCCTCCGGTGAGTCCGTGTTTTCAGGCGCCTGTGTTTCTTCTGAATTTGACTCTATTGGCAATGCAGCTTCGCGTGCAATAGAACTGTTGTTGGTAATTTCCTCTTTCTCTTCAACATTCTCAAGTGTTGGCTTTTTGGTGATCTTTTTATCGATCTTCTTTTCCAATTTCACTTCTTTCGTCACCGCTTTCTCTGGTTCGTTCTCTACTATAGCCTCTTCTGTGCCCGCAGATGTTGTGGTTTTTACAATTCTTTTTTTCTTTGTTGATTTTTCTTCTTTCGCATCATTTTTGGTGTCACTGTTAAGAACCGCCTGCTTGTCAAGTATTTTGTAAATCAGGTCTTGTTTTGCCAGCTTTTTGGCACCAGTGATCTTTAATTGTTCTGCGATGTCTAATAGTTCCGGAACAAGCATGTCGTTCAGCTGAAGAATGTCGTACATAATGTCGATTTGATGACTACCCCTTGAATTAAGAGTTTCTTGTGAAGTGTTCTAAAATGTGTTGAGGAAAATTATGGAAGGAGAAGAAAAATGATTTGCAAGGCTCCTGTATCCGTTGCAATGTTACGTATTTTTTGCAATTCTAAAAAATAATTGAAATTGTTTTGACCCCTCCCCAAGCAATCTTCAGCTGTCCCAATGTCCTTGTCCCTTCTAATTTCCTACCTTTGCTCTCTCAAATCATACCCATGTTCAACAAGAGGATCAAGATCAAGGAACTGCTTCTTCAACCGCCCGGACAACACGACGTTGTGGTGATGGGTTGGGTACGTACCTTCCGCAATACCCAGTTTATTGCCCTGAATGATGGTTCAACCAACACCAATTTACAAGTCGTGGCAGAACTTGGACGATTTGATGATGCCCTGCTAAAAAGAATCACCACGAGCGCTGCGTTAAAAATAACCGGCGAACTGGTAGCCTCTCAGGGTAAAGGACAAACTGTTGAGCTGAAAGCGACCAATATAGAGGTGCTCGGAGATTCTGACCCTGAGAAATATCCTTTACAGCCTAAGAAACACAGCTTGGAGTTCTTGAGAGAAAAAGCACATCTCAGGTTCCGAACCAATACATTCGCCTCTGTATTCAGGGTTCGTCACGCTCTAGCCTATGCCATCCATAAGTTTTTTCACGACAAAGGCTTCTTATATATTCATACGCCTATTATCACAGCAAGCGATGCTGAAGGCGCGGGAGAAATGTTCAGGGTGACAACCCTGCCATTTGACAACCCTCCAAGAACGGATTCGGGTGATATCGATTTTACCCAAGATTTTTTTGGCAAAAGCACCAACCTCACCGTAAGCGGACAACTTGAGGGAGAACTTGCCGCCACGGCCTTTGGCGAGATATATACTTTTGGCCCAACCTTCAGGGCAGAAAACTCCAACACGACAAGGCACCTCGCTGAGTTTTGGATGATAGAACCAGAGATGGCTTTCTATGATCTGGAAGACAACATGAATCTTGCAGAAAGTTTTGTAAAGTCGATCATCGGCTTTGTTGTTGAAAATAATTTAGAGGACCTGCAGTTTCTTGACCAACGTCTTGCGGAAGAGGAGAAGCAGCTTCCTGCTGACAAGAGGAGCGAGCTTGGTTTGCTCGACAAACTTCAGTTTGTGCTGAACAACGATTTTGAGCGCATTACCTATACAGAAGCAATCGAAATTTTACTTAATTCGCCTGCATACAAGAAAAAGAAATTTCAATACGAGGTTAAATGGGGAATTGATATGCAAAGCGAACACGAGCGATATCTCGTGGAAAAGCATTTTAAAAAACCGGTCATAGTTACCAACTATCCCAAAGAGATCAAAGCGTTTTATATGCGGCAAAATGAAGATGGTAAAACGGTTGCTGCCATGGACATACTTGCACCAGGAATCGGGGAGATCGTTGGCGGTTCTCAACGCGAAGAGCGGCTTGATTTGCTCAGTCAACGTATGCACGATATGCATATTCCTGAAGAAGAGTTGTGGTGGTATCTTGACACAAGGCGCTTTGGATCGGTACCCCATGCAGGGTTTGGTCTTGGTTTTGAAAGGATGGTTTTGTTCGTTACCGGCATGACCAACATCCGCGATGTGATTGCCTTTCCAAGAGCACCAAAGACGGCAGAATTCTAACTTACTTTTTCGTGAACCTCATGGTGGATACACATCATGGGGATGTTGGTTTGATGGATCAACTTTCTAGTTGTGCTTGTTTCAAAAAGCTGCTCCAGCACGCTGTGTCTTTTGGGCAAGGTGATCAATAGGTCAATATTATTTTTTTCTGCAAATTCACTGATGCCTTCTTCAATATGTTCGTGTTAAATAAAATCATATACAGGATTCATCCCGCTCAATAAAGAATCTAGGTTCATGGTTTCTTCGGGGGTATAAGGCGTGAACCGCCTCTTTTTAAAATCTACATTGAGCACATGAAGATCTGCATTAAAAAAGTTCACCAACTCTCTTATGGGCTCCACCGGGGTCGAATCTACAACATCTCTAAGGTCTGATGTGAGTCCGACTTTTCTGAACGATTTAAATGTTGCTCCAGGTGGAATAACAAATACCGGTACCTCAAGATGCTTGATGACAGACAATGTATTGCTTCCCAAAAAAAATCGTCCCACGCCGGTTACTCCCCTGGTTCCCATAACAATGGCGAATGGATGCAGTGTTTTGGAAAGTTTTTCTAGCTCTTCCGTAACGTCGCCTAGTTTGCTTTCGGTATACACTACGAGTTGATTACCTGTTATTGATTGAATATTATTTTTCAATTCTGCCAACTTCTCTTCACTGGCTTTTCGCAGCTCTTCCAGCGATATGTTGATCAACGGCACTTCGGAGTAGCTGATTGGAAGTTGATATACATTGACCAACATTATGTTTGCTCCCATTGCCTTGGCCATATCAATACTATACCTGACCGCATTGTCTGCCAACGTGGAAAAGTCTGTAGGTGCGATGATCAGTTTCATGGTTTGTTTTTTCAAACCTACTGTATAAGAAAAATAATTTTCCTGATCCTGCCTACTTCTTTAGCTGATCTTGATTAGGTTTTTTCAAAAACTGGTCAACCCGTCTTGAGACATCATCCCGGATGTCTACATAAAATAAATTGATATCACCTGCATGATAGTTTTTTCTCCTATACAAGAAAGATCCAGGAAACCTGGGGTGTGAAATCCAAAGTGCGTTTCCTTCTTTTTGTGCAGACTGTGTATTGGTGTATACTTTTTTGAGGTTGTACAGCACAGCGCCCTTGTGTAATTCCTTTCCAACCAATTCATTGCCCGCACCCCAACTCATCGGATTCACTACCACCACCGATGTGTCGACTCTGTTTGCCCAATCATCGGTATAATCATATCTGAATGTTCTCCAACTGACCATGCATCCGGTATTGCTGCTATCGGTACATACGGGGATTTCCTTGAATTCGTCTTTTTTCACCACCATACCAATAAGGTAAGCGCATACCAATTGATCCGATAGTTTTTTTCCATCGAACATCTCTTTCAATAGTCTTTTAGTATGCGTCGTACCCTGGCTGTGTGAAGCAATGATGATGGGCCGTCCTTTATTTTCCTGTTGCAGATACAGTAGAAACGCCGCTTTTACATCCTGATAAGCCGTTTCAAATGCTGCCGCTTTCCTGATGCTATCTGTTTCCTGATACATAGTAATATGCGCCTGCCGGTATCTTGGCGCAAACACCCTTGCTCTTTCATTAAATGCTGATGCCTGATAAATGATAGAGCTGTAATCGGTTTTATAGTTGATCACAGAATCATCGATGCTGGCATTTGTTGTTCCGTTTTCTCTTTGGCCGGTAAATGTTGTTGGGTGTACAAAAAACACATCGGCATCTCTTGATACAGTACGCGTTTTCAAAGGCGCTGGTATGGTGTCTGATGGATCCCATTTTCCGGGATGAGCTGCCCAGTATTCCAGTTTACCATAATCCGGAGCACCATCCGTGCTCTTAAAATTTGCTGCACCCGAGTAAAAACTAATTTTGGGTGAACAGGCAGTTAGAAAAAAAACAAAAAATATATATTTAAGCAATTTCATTGATTGACTGATGTATCGATCCTGGGTCATTGAATGTATTGTTTATTATTTTTATATTACAAAGTTAAGAACTCAATTACAGGACAATTGTTTATTTACACAGTTTATTAATTTATTTACTTGGTTTCTCAACAGCATATTCCTTTTCTCAAGGCGGTTTTCTTTCATAGCATATCTGCTTTTGGCGGACCACAGGGCCATCTTGGCATGATGATCAAGACGTTCGTCGAAAAACGAAAAGATATTTCACATCAGGAGCTGATCGATATTAATGCTTTTTGTCAGCTCTTGCCCGGCGCCACATCTACCCAGACGCTCACATTAATAGGATACAAAATGGGAGGTATCCGTTTAGCCACCCTAACACTGTTTATCTGGATTTTCCCTGCTGTTTTGCTGATGTCTTTGCTTTCTTTGTTTCTCTCAGCATCAGGTGACAAGCTTTCTCATTTATTTAAATACATACAACCGATGGCCCTTGGGTTTCTTGCTTTTGCATTGACAAAAACCATGGGGTTGCTAAATCGTCGCCCGCTTCGTGTGATCATGCTCATCTGTTCAATGCTCACCTATATTTTGTTTAAAACCCCATGGGTGTTTCCTTCAGTAATTTTGATCGGCGGTATAGCGGCCGCGTTTATTAATTCTGGTCCCGACCCCGAAGTTTATTTAACCAAAAGCTCACTAAGGTGGCTTCCGCTTTTGTTGTTTTTCTTGGTATTCATTACAAGTGCAACGCTTTCTGAAAAAGCCAGAAAAGAAGATTGGCCCAACCGAGCTCCGTTTAATCTTTTTGAAAATATGTACCGCTTTGGCAGTTTCGTTTTTGGCGGTGCAGATGTGCTTATACCGGTCATGTATGAACAGTACGTTGTTCGTCCACAAACCAGCCGGATCAAAGAAACAAATCAGAATGCAATTAAAATCGATAGAGAATCTTTTCTTACTGCCGCTGGTGTTGTGAGGGCAATACCAGGTCCTGTTTTTTCCGTAAGCTCCTTCATTGGCGGGATGTCGATGAAAGACAAAGGAATAGGCTGGCAGCTTCTTGGCTGTACACTTGCATCGATCGGTATTTTTCTTCCAAGTTTTCTTTTGGTAATTTTCTTTTTCCCTATCTGGGAAAATCTACATCGGTTTAAGGGTCTTCGCCGTTTTATGCAAGGAGTCAATGCAGCAGTCGTTGCCATTATGCTTGCCAGTATAATCTATCTTACGAAAGATACATTGATGCCTTATTTAGACAAGCCTGCAATAGATTCAATCTTATTTTTTTCCGTGTTGATCGCCACCTGCTCTCTATTGGTTTTTACGCGTATTGCAGCACCATTTATAGTTCTGGGATCTCTGGCGTTGGCGCTTCTTGAAATGCTTATCTGACATCCTGATTAGCAAGCCTCGGATTTTACTTGTAATATCCTGCTCTTGTTATTTCCTGATATACAGCATCAGGTACATAATAGCGAATCGATTTTTTTTCTTTGATCATCTTTCTCAGCATAGATGATGATATCTCCAACATTGGCGTTTCGGTTTTTATGATCGTAGCTTCTTTCGGCAATTCTTGGATTTCAAATCCAGGCCTGCTGTAAACATAAATTGGATATCTCCTGAGTATCACATCACCGCTTTTCCATTTTTCTATATTTAGTAAGCTGTCAGATCCCATAATGATGCTGAACTCATGCATCGGATATTTTTCCTCCAGATACGTTAACGTATTGATGGTGTAGGAAGGCTTGGGTAAATTAAATTCAATATCAACTGCTTTAATGTGTTGTTCTCCCTCTATTGCCGACTGCATAAGGTAAAGCCGATGATACTCGTTCAGTAAATTGTGATTCTGTTTGAAGGGGTTTTGAGGAGAAAGGACCATCCACACCTGCTCAAGATCAGAGTTTTCCAACATATAGTTTGCAATGATCAGGTGACCATTGTGTACAGGATTAAACGACCCAAAAAACAGTCCAATTCTCATAATTAGCTGAAAACCAGCGGTTTATCTAATTTGTAGCTACAATAACAGAGTCGGCCTCATTGATCCTCAAACTAACCTGATAGCCGGCAACCATGACTGATATGGGATCTCCCATCGGCGCGATCTGCTCTACAACAATTTCTTCTCCGGGCAAAAATCCCATCTCCATCAACTTTAATACCAGCTCCTGGTCCTCAAGTGAGGTGATCGTTGCCTTTTCGCCAACCCTGAGTTCTGAAAGTTTTTTCTGCATATCCAATCTTTGCAGGTGCAAAGCTAATCCCCTTATATGGATTTCTTGTAATTTTATTGCCCGTCTATGGCACAAATACAATTCTTTTTTCTTGAGCCGATCTCCTTTTTGAAAGACAGAAATCGACTCAAATCTTTTCTGATAAAAATGGCTGGGACTACCCGAAAGATCAAGTCTCTCAACATCATCTTCTGTAGCGATGAGTATTTGCTTTCAATCAATCGACAGTTTTTGGATCACGATTACTATACGGATATCATCACTTTTGACCTTTCCCCTTCAAAAAAGTCACCCATCGAAGCAGAGCTTTACATAAGTGTTGACCGTGTAAAGGATAATGCATCTTTGGTTGGGGACCCATATTACAAAGAATTACATCGTGTGGTCTTTCATGGACTTTTGCATTTGATGGGACATGGGGATAAGACAAAGAAAGACAAGGAGACTATGCGACAACTTGAAGACAAGTTGATCGGGAAGTATTTTGCTTGCTGATTGAATTGTCCGGATACAAATGTTCCACGTGGAACGCTATTCTTATAAGTCGGATTCATTTCAATGGACTCAATCCGGATTCAATCACTCTAAAAAATTTGGTTCATACAGATTGTTCCACGTGGAACATCTAACCATTTGATTGACAGATTAAGCTTTCGTTCTTATTGAAGTGACTCTTTACAGGTCTATCAGGCGCTTTGTTACATCTGAGTATCTTATTTATCTTCGCAGTATGTTTTCAATGTATGATGTTATTGTGGTTGGTGCTGGTCATGCGGGCTGTGAAGCTGCCGCTGCCGCTGCCAATATGGGTAGTAAGACCCTCTTGGTTACAATGAACATGAATACGATGGGACAAATGAGCTGTAATCCGGCAATGGGCGGGATAGCAAAAGGTCAGATCGTGAGAGAGGTGGATGCTTTGGGCGGATATTCCGGTATTGTGACCGACAAAACCATGATACAATTCAGGATGCTGAATCGCTCAAAAGGTCCGGCCATGTGGAGTCCGAGGGCTCAAAGTGACAGGATGTTGTTTTCGCAGACTTGGAGAGAAATGCTTGAGGCGACCCCAAACCTTGATTTTTATCAGGACATGGTCAATGGGTTAATGGTGAAAGACGGACAATGTGTGGGGATTATAACTGCAATGGGAAATGAAATAAGGGCCAAGGCGGTGGTATTGACCAACGGAACCTTCCTTAATGGCATCATTCATATAGGGGAAAAGAATTTTGGTGGAGGGAGGATGGCCGAGCGTGCTGCAACCGGTATTACTGAGCAGCTGGTGGAGTTGGGTTTTGAGAGTGATCGCTTGAAAACGGGTACACCACCGAGGATCGATGGTCGTAGTCTTGATTATTCAAAAATGGAGGAGCAGAAAGGCGATGAAGAGATCACAGGGTTTTCCTATATGCCCGTTGAAAAAATCAGGTCCGAACAACAGCGCAGTTGTTGGATCGCCTATACCAATCAGGATGTTCATGATTCCTTGAAAACGGGATTTGATAAAAGTCCAATGTTTGCCGGTCGAATTGAAGGAACAGGTCCGCGTTACTGTCCAAGTATAGAAGACAAGATCAATCGTTTCGCAGATCGCGACAGGCATCAATTATTTGTAGAGCCAGAAGGGTGGAATACGGTTGAGATCTATCTGAATGGATTTTCAACCTCATTACCCGAATCTGTACAGTATCAATCCCTCATCAAAATTCCCGGCTTTGAAAACGTTCGCATGTTTAGGCCCGGATATGCTATTGAATACGATTATTTTCCGCCCCACCAGCTTCATTACTCATTGGAAACCAAGCACTTACGCGGATTATTCTTTGCAGGCCAGATCAATGGAACCACGGGGTATGAGGAGGCAGCATGCCAGGGTTTGATGGCCGGGATCAATGCCCACAATGCTGCAAATGAGAAAGAGCCATTGGTGCTGAAAAGAAGTGAGGCATACATTGGTGTTTTGATAGATGATCTGATCACCAAAGGGACGGAAGAGCCTTATAGGATGTTTACTTCAAGGGCGGAGTTCAGGACTTTATTGCGACAGGACAATGCAGACTTGCGTTTAACGGAGTTGGGATATAAAATGGGGTTGGCATCTGAAGAGCGTTATACGCAAGTGGTAGAGAAAAAAAACAATGTGGATGCAATCATTAAGAAGTTCAACGAAATTTCTGTAGAGCCCGATTCAATCAATAATTTTTTCGAATCTGCAGGATCAGCGCCACTGAATCAAAAGCAAAAACTTGCTCAATTGGTGTTGCGTCCCGGGATTGGAGCGAAAGAACTCATTGGTCATTCAACTCAGTTGCAGCAAGCATTTGCTC
>JBKCFW010000127.1:0-17091 GCA_046303675.1 bacterium | reverse complement strand
GCTGTGTCAGGAATGATGATACCACCTGCGGTCTTCTCCTCAGCGGGAGCAGGCTTCACGATTACCCTATCATGCAAAGGGGTAATGTTTAACTTCTTAGCCATAACTTTTGGTTTTGTTTTTGTTAAAGAAATAAGTTTTTGTCAATCAGTTGTTAAACTTCTTGTTTCAACAATAAGCCAATTTCATACCACAGGGCGAGGATTGTAATTCTGTCAGTTTATGGCACTTAAAACGATGATATTGAAGAAAATGTCAGCTATTTGGAGGACTAATAATGCCAATTTATCATTATTACGAGAAAAATTGACCAAAGGTCGGGCTTTGCGTATATTTGCGCCCTCAAACAGCTCTTTAGATGATCAGTCGCAGAAATATCCGGATCAAAGTAATGCAGTGCCTATATGCCGTTGAAACTGAATCCGGTGGGTTAACAGAGGAAAAAGCAGTTGGTCTGCTAAAAAAATACCTTGAACATACCGCAGATCTGTTCACTTTCATGGTGTATTTACTTACTGAAGTAGCCAGATACGCAGAAATCGATGCCAAAAACAAAGCATCCAAACATCTGCCCTCGGCAGAGGACCTCAATGTAAACACCAAGATATCCGGCAATACCCTCCTGTGGAAGATACTTGAACAAACCAGCTTTCAGCAGGCAGTAAAAAACAGGAACCTAAGCGCTATACTTGATGAGGAAATTGTCAGGAAAATTTATTCAAAACTATTGGACGCTGATATTTACCGCACATATATCAATCAGGAATCTCGTGAAAAGAAAACGGAGAAAGAATTACTCAGTTTCATTTTCACTGATCTGATCATGGCAGACGAAGCCATCACAGAGTATATAGAAGACCATTTTGTACAATGGGATGATGACTGTGAAATGATATTTCAGATGGTGCTCAACTACCTGAGTAAGCCTGTTGCCTATGACTTCAAGCAGATCGTAGGAATAGAAAAAACAAACTACGCCATATCCCTACTTAAAACCGCCATTGAGAAAAAAGATCATACAATGGAATTGATCATACCCAAGTTAAAGAACTGGGACTCTGACAGGATAGCGCTGTTGGACATGATCATGATCAGACTTGGCATTTGTGAACTGCTATACTTTGAAACAATACCAGCAAAAGTTACTCTGAATGAATACATAGATATTGCCAAAAGTTACAGCACAACACAAAGCGGGCATTTCGTAAATGGTATCATGGATAGCATTCATAAGGATCTGTTTAATGAAGGGAGACTAAAGAAGGTTGACTTTAAAAAACTTGGTGGAATTAACTAATTTTGTAATCAAATCAATAGAATGAAAACGCCTGTATTGATACTCACTATTGCAATGATTGCTGCAGGGGTGATCATGATTGTCAATAAACCAGATCCTCCCGTAAAGCGCTCTCGGGTAGCTCAACCCCAAAAGAAAAGTTCACTCCCATTAACCACTATTGAATGGACAGACACATCCTACAATATGGGAAAGATTGTGGACGGAGATCAAATTGAAATAGTATACACATTCAAGAATACCGGAAAAGAATTGCTTGTTTTCAGTAATATTCAGGCATCTTGCGGATGCACAATACCGGAAAAACCCGAGAAACCCATTCTTCCAGGAAACACTGGAACAATTAAGGCTGTATTCAACAGCAAAGGAAGGGTGGGCAGCAATCATAAAGTACTGACTGCCTTCGCAAACACCAATCCCGGTTACCAGGAATTGGTCTTTGACGTTGAAGTTACCCCTTCAAAACAATGATGTATTTTTAAGCTCACATTCAATAAACAAAAACAAATATGATGAATTCAATTTTACTGCAAGCTGGCGGCAACCCCGGAATGATGCAATTGGTGTTGTTAGGAGGTATGATCCTGGTGTTTTATTTTTTTATGATCAGGCCGCAAGCACAGAAAGCAAAGAAGGCAAAAAAGTTCCAAGAAGAACTTCAAAAAGGTGACAAGATCGTTACCATAGCAGGTATTCACGGTATAGTCAACAAGGTAAACGATGACAACACCCTTCAAATCGAGGTTAATCCGGGATCTTTCATAAAAATTGAAAAATCAGCGATCAGCATGGAATGGAGTGAGCAGATCAACAAATCTGCTGCATCGACTAAATAATATCACAGATTTTATAGAAAGCCCGGAAATTAAGCTTCCGGGCTTTTGCATTACATTTGGGTATGCTTAAAATCGGGCTTACAGGGGGCATAGGATCAGGCAAATCAACTGTGGCTAAAATTTTTGAGGCCATGGGCATACCGGTTTATTATGCAGACCAGGAAGCAAAACGACTGATGCAAAACAATAGAGAATTGATCGGAGCCATCACAAGTCATTTTGGGAAAGCTGCATATTCAGATGGAAAACTCAACAGATCTTTTTTGGCGGAGATCGTTTTTCAGGATAGCGTAAAACTTGAGTTGCTCAACAGTCTTGTACATCCATTCACCATCGAAGATGGAAAAAATTGGATGAAGCAACAGCAAACGCCTTATGCAATAAAGGAAGCTGCCTTGATCTTTGAAAGTGGCACCCACGGTGAATTTGATTACATCATTGGCGTTAACGCACCAATCAATTTACGCATAGCAAGAACCATACAAAGAGACAATCAAACCAGGGAACAAATTTTAAAACGTATGGACAAACAACTTGACGACGCAATAAAAACAAAACTCTGTGATTTTTTACTGATCAATGACGAACAAGAGTTATTGATACCACAGGTGAATGCACTTCACATGAAACTTCTCGCACTTTCGTTAGAAGCATCACATCATGGATAACTTCCCCTCGATCGCCGATCATATATTCATCTGGGCATTTGGTATTATCATTCCCTTTCTTTCGGGTGTACAGAGTCAGAAGATCTCAGATTCCATAACATTTGACAGTCGCGCCAGAATATCTTTATACCTGACAAACAGCTTGATGCTAAGCATCGCAGGCTCAGCGATCTTGGTTCTCTGGCTTGCAACAGATAGACCTTTTGAACACCTTGGTTTCAGAACGATTCACTGGCAACATCAACAAGTAATTATCATAGCAACGATTTTATTTATTCTACTCTATGTGGCTGACACGCTTAATACAAAAAAAGCAATCAGACAAAAAGGGTCTTCCCCAGAATGGATTAAAAAATATTCATTTCTGCCGCAAAGAAGAAAAGAATTGACGTCTTACATATTGCTTTGTTTATGTGCCGGTATTTTTGAAGAGATCATATACAGAGGTTTCATGGTAACCTATTTCATGCCGGCAGATCAGGAAGGCTTTCCATTGATAGCATTACTTGCGCCTGCATTTCTTTTTGGCCTGGCACATTATTATCAAGGATGGGCCGCAGTAATAAAAATTGGTATTTTTTCCATTTTATTTGGGATCATCTTCATTTATTCCAAGAGCCTGTATCCTACTATAGTGATTCATTTCTTGGTGGACGTATTGAGTGGTGTATTCTATATGAATCAACTCAACAAGTTAGAGCAATGATCGCACGGGTATGATGATTTTCAGTAAATCTTCGCTTTCTTTGTCACACGATATGAAAATAGAATTCTGGAGTATAGGAAAACAACATGACCCTTCTATCAAAGATGCTATTGAAGAGTATACTTCTAGAATAAAGAAATATGCACCCGTCAAATGGGAAATCATCCCGGTTCCTAAAAATGCACAAGCCCTCAGTGAAACAGAACAAAAAAGACAGGAATCAAAATTGATCTTGGATAGAATTGAAAAGGATATGGTACTCGTAGCCCTTGATGAATATGGTAAAGAGATGAGTTCGACGGAGCTGGCAAGTTTCCTGACCAAAAAATCAGACCAGGGTATAAAAAAAATTGTTTTTCTGATTGGTGGAGCCTTTGGCATTGATCAAACATTACTTGAGAAGTCGGACCACAAATGGTCACTTTCCAGACTAACTTTTCCTCACCAAATGGTCAGATTGATACTTGCAGAGCAGATATACCGTGCATTCAGCATTACAAGAAATGAAAAGTATCATCACCAATAAATGTTCCTTATTTTATGAGCATAACGTTCTTGATCATCATTATCACTGCTGTAGTAAGTTTTATCGCCTTTAACAAAGAATCCTTAAAAGACGATCTTTTATTTTGGCCGTTTGTCATCAAAAGAAAAGGGGAGCTTTTTCGTTTCTTTACGTATGGAGCCTTGCACGCTGATGTCATGCATCTGCTCTTTAATATGCTATCCTTTTATTCTTTTGGGTTGGCACTGGAAGAATACCTTTTCAAAGCGATTTTTGGAGATCTATCAAGAGCAATGTTTGCAATAATGTACATCACCGCGATCATTGCATCTGTCATACCTGACTTTTTTAAATATCAGGATAAGTCGTATTACCGATCACTGGGTGCTTCAGGTGCAGTTTCAGCAGTTGTGTTTTCTGCTATCACCATCCAACCCACTATGCCCATTCGATTCTTCTTCATTCCTTTCAATATTCCTGGCTATGTTTTCGGCATCGTATTTCTGGTGTTGTCTGCCATGCTAGCGAAAAGAGGCGGTGGAAACATTGGACACAATGCACATTTCTGGGGAAGTGTTTATGGTATACTATTCACTTACCTTGCAGCGAAGTTCATCAGTGGCATAGACCTGCTCGGATATTTTATCGAAAGTGTTTTCTGAGAAAGATGCCCAGACTGAGGCCTAATGTTGTTTTGCATTCAAAATGAACGGAATAAGTTATTGTGCTTTGACACTTACCTTCATCACACGCTTGGTGTCAAGTGTCACTTTTACCCTGTCATCAATTCTTCTGCCAATTACCCAGAGTATTTTTTTATTTGATTCAATGACCCATTGATTTTCTTTTTGGACCCTGGATAATTTAATGTCGGTAAGAAACCTGGCTATCTTTTTTTTCTTTTTCATTCCAAGCGGATAAAAATAATCACCGCTCTTCCATTTGCGCAGGATAAGTGGATATTGAATAAAACGAAAGTCGACATAAGCATGTTCAGGATCGGCGTCTGGAACACCTGTTGAACCGGTATCAACAAATGATAAGGTAAATCCATCAGCCATGACCTCTCCTATCGCTTCTTCAATAACGATGATGCTGTTGTTCTTTTTATCCAGCAAATCGATCAACAACCAATCCCGGTTTCGAAGAATGCGGTGTGTGGAAGATTGAACAAACTTTCCACTGATGGCATCAAACAACTTTCTGATCTCAGGCACCTGGGCTGCAGTAAAGCCAAAATCCTTGAATACCTCGTATATCACTGTGTCGATTGCAGGTGATTGTTTTAGTTTATTGATCGGGACACCGATGCTCCCATTTATGCGCTGTACCAATTTCAACTTCAATTCCTCAACGCGTTGTCGGTATATCAATTCTATCTCCGCAAATCGCTTTGCATTTTCGATGAGGTTCTCTTTTGCAGCGGGAAAGACTTTTTGAATCTCAGGAAATATGATGTTACGAAAAAGATTTCTTGTATAATTTTCTTCACGATTTGAGCTGTCTTCTACCCACAAGATCTTGGAAACTCTTGCATATTCAACGATCTCATCACGCCTTGCAAACAAAAGTGGCCTTACAACAGCTCCATGCCTCTCTGAAATACCATGTAATCCTGCAATACCTGTACCACGAAAAAAATTCATCGCGAGTGTTTCGGCCTGGTCATCTGCCTGGTGAGCAGTTAACAACAATGTTTTTTTTCCAGTCTGACCATTTTGCTCGATCACTTCATCAAACCAGGTATAACGAAGTAAGCGGGCCGTTTCCTGTACTCCTTTTCCAAGTTTTTGCATTTCTGATGAAGTATCAAAGGATTTTACCTTAAGGTCAACTCCTACTGACGAAGCCAGCTGTCTGACAAACGCTTCATCGCGCTGACTTTCCTCACCGCGCAAATTAAAATTACAATGCAATATGCTGAAAGTATAGCCAGCCTTTTTTAACAAGTGTACCAATACAACAGAATCAATTCCGCCACTGCATGCAACCATCAGCTGATCTGTCGTTTTCCATAAAGCATGTTTGACTACATGTTCACGAAACCTGAACTCAAGTGATACTCTTGCTTCTGTTGTGTTTTCTTTTTTCATGATTCCAGCTCTTCATTAACTTGCTGGAGAGCAGCCTTCAGCTCACGCAAGGAGTTAAGTTCATTTAGACGTTCGGCGACCTCGATTCCTTTGACATACACCCCTCTTGCTTTCAACAGATCGGCATTTCGCTCATGCAATTTCCCAAGGTGATAGTAGGTGCCTACATACAACTCATCAAATACCAATATATCCTCCATGATCTGCCTGGCTTCATTGTCATTTCCTTCCTTTACAAGCTCCATGGCCAGGGCATGCCGACTAAAAAGATCGGCCGGGTCTTTCTCTATAAATGTTTTAAGAAATGCGATTCTGTTCATTGGGAAAAACTTGGCCATCATGCTGGAAATAATTCCCGGAAGGGGTCTATATTTGCAGTATAATGGTTGTTATGACAACTTTTTTCTAACCTCACCTTTTTTGTTATGAAGATACTGGTATGCATCAGCAGAACTCCCGATACCACTGCAAAAATAGCCTTCACAGACAACAACACGAAATTTGCTACAGAGGGAGTGCAATGGATCATTAATCCATATGATGAATGGTATGCACTTGTGCGTGCGATAGAAATAAAGGAAAAAGACCCTTCTGCAATACTTCACCTCATTACTGTTGGCTCAGTTGATACAGAACCAATCATCAGAAAAGCGTTGGCCCTTGGAGGTGATGAAGCAATTAGGGTTGATACCGAGATAGATGATGCATATATCATCGCCAGTCAGATTGCAGCAGTTGCCAAGGAGGGTAATTATGATATCATCATGACCGGCAAAGAAACGATTGACCACAATGGTTCTTCGATAGGCGGTATGGTGGCCGAGTTGCTGGATCTTGACTTCATCAGTCTTGCTACAAAACTTGAGATTGAAGGAGACAAGGCAACAGTCAATCGCGAAATTGAGGGTGGAGAAGAGATAGTTGCCGCTAAACTACCAATTGTATTATCCTGTCAGAAAGGGATGGCGGAGGCAAGGATACCCAATATGAGAGGTATCATGGCAGCAAGGACAAAACCTCTTAAAGTAATTCCTGCTCTTGAATTGGATCGACTAACCACAACATCCACATTCTCCCTTCCACCTGCAAAAGCAGGTGTGAAATTAATCCCTGCAGAAACACCCGAATTGTTGGTCAAGTTACTCAGAGAAGAAGCAAAAGTCATCTAAAACATTTTTTATGTCAATACTCATATTTGCGGAACATTCAGATGGAGTGATCAAAAAAGGATCGTTGGAAGCCATATCCTATGGTGCATCATTGGCAACTCAAACAGGCGCAGAGGCTTATGCTCTTGTGCTTGGAAAAACAAGTGCCCCATTGAATGAACTAGGTGCCTACGGGGCGAAAAAAGTGTTTCATGTATCCCCTGATGAACATTTTCCATCAGACACAAAATCGATCGCCCAAATAATATCAACTGTCATGGAGCAACAGCAGTCAGAGGTGTTGATCTTTGCCAACACGCTGACCGCAAAAGGAGTGGCACCAAGGGTATCTGTAAAAATAAAAGCTGGTCTGGTTACCGGCGCTGTGGCATTGCCTCAGCTAGACAATGGATTTGTGGTGAAAAAAAATGTGTTCTCCGGAAAAGCATTCAGTGATGTCAAGATACTGACAAGCAAAAAAATTATAACCCTGAATCAAAATGCCTTTGAAATAATAAATACGGGTGGCCCTGCTGAAGTAGTGGCGTTAAAAATGGATATGCCGGCTTCAAACGTAAGTGTAGTACAAGTAAACAAGACGGCCGGTGAGATTCCCCTTGCAGAAGCAGAAAGGGTCATCAGTGGAGGTCGCGGCCTTAAAGGTCCTGAGAACTGGGGCATGGTAGAAGAACTTGCAAAAATCACCGGTGCTGCTACCGCATGTAGTCGCGCTGTTGCAGATGCACATTGGCGTCCGCATCATGAGCATGTCGGACAAACAGGACTGGCAATTGCACCTAATTTGTATTTTGCCATAGGCATATCCGGCGCAATCCAACACCTTGCAGGTGTTAACAGGAGTAAAACAATCGTGGTGATCAATAAGGACCCCGAGGCTCCCTTCTTTAAATCGGCCGATTATGGAATTGTTGGTGATGCATTTGAAGTAATGCCAAAGATCATACAAGCCGTAAAGGACCTTGGAAAATAAAGGAACATCACAAACTGCTTTTGCTTATTTTCTAAATGAATATTCCCATACAAAGACAACAACCCAAGAGGTCCATATAAAAATTATTGTAAATTCGTAGCGGTTATGAAGAAGATAGAACTGGAAATTGTTGCACTCTCCCACTCTATAACACAGACCAATTCGTATGCGGTCGTGTTGGGGGAAGTGAATGGACTTCGAAGGCTGCCAATTGTTATTGGGGGCTTTGAGGCTCAGGCAATTGCCGTTGCCCTTGAAAAAATGAAGCCTACAAGACCGCTGACCCACGATTTGATGAAAAATTTCATGATGGCTTTTAACGTAGAGCTTCACGAGGTGATCATCTCCGATCTGCAGGAAGGGATATTTTACTCAAAATTATTGTGCAGCACAGAATCTGATACAGTAGAAATAGATTCAAGAACATCAGACGCACTTGCCTTGGCTGTTCGGTTTGGATGTCCCATCTACATTTATGACGAAATATTTGAAGTTGCCGGCGTAACCAATGGAGAAGAGGGAGATCAACCCTCAAAGGTATCCGCTAAGCCGATCAGCTCTTCTGGTCCGGATGATCTGAAACAGATGGAATTGGATCAACTGCATACACTGTTGAATGAGGTGCTGGAGCAGGAAGATTATCTTCGTGCCATCGCGATTCGTGATGAAATAAACTCACGAAAAAAATAGCCACTCCATGGTTGTTTTCCCAAACGCAAAGATCAACCTCGGATTACGAGTGACTTCAAAACGAGATGATGGGTACCATAACTTAGATACCGTTTTCTACCCCATCCCTATCCTTGATGCACTTGAAATTGTAACCAACTCTTTACCGAATTCCCCTTCAGACACATTCTCGCAGACAGGTAAAACAATACCTGGAGACAAGCACAGTAATTTGTGCATAAAGGCACTGAATTTACTGCGGACTGATTTCCCACAAATTCCATCTGTATTGGTTCACCTCCATAAAAATATTCCTATGGGAGCTGGTATGGGAGGAGGATCTTCTGACGGAGCCTTCATGTTGAGTCTGCTCAACCAAAAATACAAGTTGGGTATCGCTAAAGAGCAGCTTATGCAATATGCATTGAAGCTGGGAAGTGACTGTCCGTTTTTCATTGAAAACAAACCGGTATCAGCAACAGGTCGAGGTGAGTTGATGAAACCCATTTCACTTGACCTATCGCAGTATTCAATGTTGATCGTAAGTCCGGGTATACATATAAGCACTGCTGAAGCATTCAGCAACATAGCACTATCTCAAGAAGACATATCATGCGAGGAAATTGTTCAACAACCCATTGCAGAATGGAGATCCAGGTTGGTGAATGACTTTGAAAAAACTGTTTTTCCCAGACACCCTGAGTTGTCTATGATCAAGGAACAACTATACAACATCGGGGCATTGTATGCGTCAATGACAGGTACGGGATCTACATTGTACGGCATTTTTGAAAAGAGACCAGAAACCAGCTTGCTAGAATCCCATCCTTATGAGATCTCACTGATTGAAAAGGGAAAAGAGATAAAGAACAGCATAAAATAAGCAGGTATGCGGCAAGTTCAAGCAGATTTATCTGTAAATTGCATTATGATCACGCTCAACAATCCAGTTGCACCTATACTCTCAGGCAATCTTGACCTGTTGAATCATTAGTTTTCCTTTTGTAAGAAGATCATCCACCACCCACTTGTGCATGATCTTGCGCTAGATCTTATAACGTGTATTTTTACCACAAATCCAGGCTTCTTCAATCAATTTAAACTTTTGCTATGCAAACAAGTGCTTACTACATCAACCTTGAATCACAATATGGCGCTCATAATTATCATCCTATTCCCGTTGTAATAGAAAAAGGGATTGGATGTGAAATGTGGGATGTTGAAGGGAAAAAATACCTCGATTTTCTAAGTGGTTATTCAGCTGTAAACCAGGGGCATTGTCACCCACGCATTATCGAAGCGTTAAAAAAACAGGCAGAAAATCTTACGCTTACATCCCGCGCTTTTTACAATAACCAACTGGGGGAATATGAAAAATACCTCACCAACTTATTGGGTTATGACAAGCTGTTACCCATGAATACGGGAGTTGAGGCTGTCGAGACCTCCATCAAATTGGCCAGGCGCTGGGCGTATACAGTAAAAGGCATCGCAGAAAATAAAGCACGAATAATAGTATGTGAAGATAATTTTCATGGCAGAACCAGTACCGTAATATCTTTTAGTACTGACCCGGCATCCCATCACAAATTCGGTCCTTATATGCCTGGGTTTGACATCATCCCTTATAATGACTTGGGCGCGCTTGAAAAAGCCCTGGAAAACAAAGATGTTGCAGCCTTTTTGGTTGAGCCCATTCAAGGCGAGGCCGGGATCATTGTACCTGATGAAGGTTTCCTTTCCAACGCAAAAGCGATGTGTGCAAATGCCAATGTGTTGTTGATAGCCGATGAGATCCAAACAGGATTATGCAGAACAGGAAAGATGCTCTGTTGTGATCATGAAAATGTACGCCCCGACATACTGGTGTTAGGCAAGGCGCTGAGTGGAGGAACATTCCCGGTGAGTGCAGTGCTGGCCGACGATGAGATCATGTTAACCATCAAGCCAGGTGAGCATGGATCGACATTTGGAGGGAGTCCCCTGGCAAGCATTGTGGCCGTTGAATCAGTTAAGGTCTTGCTTGATGAAGGGATGGCAGACAATGCTGAAAAAATGGGGCATTTACTGAGAGAGGGATTGAGAAACATCAATTCACCCTATATCAAAACCGTTAGAGGAAAGGGACTGATGAATGCGATCGTGATCAACCACAAAGATCCTGATGCGGCATGGTTTCTATGTGAAACATTTATGCATAACGGATTGCTTGCAAAACCAACACATGGTGACAAGATCAGGCTTGCACCACCATTGGTGATCGATGAAGCAAGGATCAAACTTGCCCTTGAGATCATTGAAAAGAGTCTTGAATCACTCAACAATTTATAACCTTGAGCCTGTGGCCGAGTTTATGTAATTTTGCATCCAATCCATCAGCATGAGCGAAGAGAAATCATTGAATTTTTTAGAAGAGATCGTTGAAGAAAATCTCGCAAAGGGAACTGTAACAGAAATCCATACCCGTTTCCCTCCAGAACCCAATGGATATCTTCACATTGGCCATGCCAAGAGCATTTGTCTGAATTTCGGACTCGCCGATAAATATGGTGGAAAAACAAATCTGCGTTTTGATGATACCAATCCCGTTACTGAAGAGACTGAATATGTTGATTCCATCAAAGAGGATGTAAAGTGGCTGGGATTCAACTGGGAGGAAGAGCATTACGCATCTGATTATTTTGATCAGCTCTACGATTTTGCTGTTAAAATGATCGGTAAGGGACTGGCGTATGTTGACGACCTCAGTGCTGAGGAAATTGCTGCAAAAAAGGGTACCCCAACCGAACCAGGAAAAGAAAGTCCGTTCAGAAACCGAAGCATCGAAGAAAATCTTACCCTCTTTGCCCAAATGAAAGAAGGTAAATATCATGATGGCGAAAAAGTGCTTAGGGCAAAAATTGACATGTCATCTCCCAACATGCACATGCGCGATCCTATCATGTACAGAATCAAGAAGACGAGCCATCACAGAACAGGTGACAAATGGTGCATCTATCCAATGTATGATTTCGCTCATGGTCAATCAGATTCAATAGAACATATCTCCCATTCTATTTGCACCCTTGAATTCGAAGTGCACAAACCCCTTTACAATTGGTACATAGAACAACTGGGAATATTTCCTTCAAAGCAGTTTGAATTTGCTCGCCTTAACCTAACCTACACCGTGATGAGCAAAAGAAAACTCTTGCAACTGGTTCAAGAGAAGCTGGTAGATGGTTGGGATGATCCAAGAATGCCCACGATCTCCGGCCTTAGAAGAAGAGGTTATACCCCTGAATCGATAAGGATGTTCTGTGATAAAATCGGTGTTCAGCGTCGTGAAAATATCATCGATGTAGGATTGCTTGAATTTTGTATACGGGAACACCTGAATGCTACCGCGCAGAGAAGAATGGTTGTACTTGACCCAATAAAATTAATCATAACCAACTATCCGGAAGGTAAAACCGAAACACTCAAAGGTGAAAACAACCCAGAGGAAGAAAATAATGGAGGATACAGGGAACTGCCCTTCAGTAAGGAGCTATGGATAGAGGCAGATGATTTTATGGAGGAAGCACCAAAGAAATGGTTCAGGCTCGCACCCGGGATGAAAGTCAGGTTAAAAAGCGCCTACATAGTCCATTGCACAGGTTTTATTAAAAATGAATCAGGAAAAGTTACCGAGGTTCATTGTGAATACATCCCTGAAAGCAAGAGTGGCGAGGATACCTCTGGAATTAATGTAAAAGGTACAATTCATTGGATATCAACAGATAGTTCAGATTCTGCTGAAGTAAGACTTTATGACAGATTGTTCAAAGTTGAAAACCCATCCAGTGAGGATGGAGATTTCAAAGAGTATATCAATCCTCATAGCTTGGATATTATTTCAGACGCCAAAATTGAGCCTGCACTTAAAGATGCAAAGTCGGGAGATCGTTTTCAATTTATCCGCAAGGGATACTTCACCCTTGATTCTAAATTAAGCAAGGATGGTAAGTTGGTTTTTAACCGAACGGTAGGCCTGAAAGATACCTGGGCAAAAGAGAGCAAAAGCTGATCTAACCCTGGGTTTTATTTTTCACTTTCCCTTCTGGAAATAAAGAGGTCAGGAATATGATCAGTGTTGAGAGCAGCATGAGATAGAGACCGATCTGCTTTTCCGGACAATACCCACGATAACAAGATCCAAACAGGAGAAAATTTTTAATCCCGTAAGCTACGCATAGGCCCCCTGAAAGAAGGGCGGCGCGTTTAAGCCAGATCACTTTTGTAAAAGCAAATAAGGTGGTCATGCCCCCCAGTACCAACAATAATTTACCTGGTTTTCCATAGCTGTTGTTCTCTGAAAAGAACCCTGTGAATGACTTATTGATATCCGCATAGTATGCCCAAGGCAAAAAACATGCTGTGAGCAAGACAATAAAAGCGACCAGACTTATCCATTTAGAATATCGTACCATATATTAAAAAAAGCGAAGGTTTTTTCCTTCGCTTTGAGGTCGAGAGCGGATTCGAACCGCTGTAGAAGCTTTTGCAGAGCTCTGCCTAGCCACTCGGCCACCCGACCTTCTATGCTGTCCGCCGTTACATGCAGGACGCTGCAAATTTAGTAAATTTGAACTTATTAACCTCAGAAGAATATAGAAGATCTGATGAGGAAGAAGCATGAATAAAATTGCGTCATCAGAATTGATCATCAATGCCAGAGGGGCAGTTTACCATTTGGATCTTACCCCCGAAGAAATTGCTGATACCATCATTACGGTTGGAGATCCGGGAAGGGTGGAAAAGATCAGTCGCCATTTCGATCATCTGGAGCACCAATCAACCCACAGGGAATTCATTACCCATCCAGGCAGGATTGGGAACAAACGACTCAGTGTATTGTCAACCGGAATAGGCACAGACAACATTGATATTGTTATGAATGAACTTGATTCACTTTTCAATATCGATTTGGACTCAAGACTTGAAAAAACAGAAAAAAAGCAGCTCAATATTATACGACTAGGTACTGCGGGGGCGCTCCAAAAAGATATTGCCATAGACAGCATTGTGGCCAGCACCCATGGAATCGGACTTGACAACTTGATGCACTTCTATCCTTTCGTCAACAATCATGAAGAGATGGAAATCATAAGGGCATTTAATGATCATACGCAATTGGGAAGTAAGCTGAGTGCCCCATACGTGTTTGGAGCAAGTGCATTTCTGCTGGCGAAACTGGTTGATCAAGTTTATGCGGGACTGACAGTCAGTTGTCCCGGATTTTATGCTCCACAAGGCAGAAACATCAGACTTGGATTGTCAAACCCCAACCTTATAGAACAGCTCCAAAGTTTTGGACTTGGTAACCACAGGATACTTAATTTTGAAATGGAAACCTCAGCAATCTATGGTTTGGGGAAATGCATGGGGCACCGGTGTATTTCTTTTAGTTCAATCATTGCGAATAGAATTTCCAAAGAATTTTCCTCAAATGTTGATCTTACAGTTGAGCGATTGATCAATTATGTGTTGGAGAGGATTGAGGGAGTTTAGAAAGTTGAGGGAGTTGAGAAAGTTTACATAATGATGCAAATGGAATTTTACAAATATCAGGGAACAGGCAATGATTTCATCATCATTGACAACAGAGACGGCCTTTACGATAACCTGTCTGAAGAAAGCGTACATGCCCTTTGTGACCGCAAATTTGGGATTGGAGCTGATGGACTCATGTTGTTAGAATCAACAGATGGATACGATTTCAAGATGAAATATTACAATGCAGATGGCAAGGAAGGCAGCATGTGTGGCAATGGCGGCAGGTGTCTTGTACAATTTGCAAAAGACATGGGAATCGATAAAACAAGCTATCATTTTATTGCCATTGATGGTGAGCATGATGCAGAGATCAGTGAAGATGGACTTGTTAAACTGAAGATGCAAGATGTTTCTGGTATACAAGAAATCAAAGGCGATTTGTTACTAAATACCGGATCACCTCATTTTATCAGATTTGTTGATTCTGTAGACCACGTCGATGTTTTCAATGAGGGAATTAAGATTCGCTACAGTGATCCCTATGCTGAAAAAGGGATCAACGTAAACTTTGTTGAAGAGACAGCTGATGGTATCACCTTAAGAACTTATGAACGAGGCGTTGAAGACGAAACGCTTAGTTGCGGAACCGGAGCTACAGCTGCAGCAATTGCCTGCGCAACAGAAGATGGTTCATACAGTACGCACGTCAATGTTAGAGGAGGAAAATTAACAGTTGAATTTTACAAATTATCTGAAAGTGAATTTATCGATGTCTGGCTCATCGGACCTGCACAATTCGTTTTTAAAGGAACCATAAACATCTAATTCAATATGATAAACTTGCGTGTTTATGGCATTTTGATCACAAAGGATGACAGGATATTGGTGAGCGACGAATATATCAGAGGAAACTTCTATACAAAATTTCCCGGCGGAGGGCTGGAATTTGGAGAAGGGACAAGAGAGTGCCTGGTAAGGGAATTTATGGAAGAATTAAACTTAAAAATAAAGGTTGGTGACCATATATATACTACTGACTTCTTTCAGATGTCAGCTTTCAATCCCGAGCATCAGATCATTTCGGTCTACTACAGAGTTCATCCAATTGATGAGATCAGAGCACCTATTCGTGAAAAAGCATTTGACTTTGATGAAGAGCAAATGAAAGTTTATCATGCCACAGGAGAGACCGAAACTTTCAGGTTGATCCCAATAGAAGATTTTGGAGAAGATTTGGTGAGCCTTCCAATAGACAAGGTAGTTGCATCCTTGATAAAAAATCATTGCTAAGCTGTCAACACAGCGATAGTCATTGCAATTATTTTTTTGAAAGAAGCTCTTTTATCTCAGTGAGCAATTCATCGGTTTTAGACAAAGATACAGGTACGTCCTCCTCCTTTTTCTTAAGTGTATTGATGGCCTTTATCACCAGAAACATTGCAAAAGCTACGATGATAAAATCTATGGCAGCAGTCACAACCGTCCCCCATTCTAGTGCCACCTCATTGCCATGGGCAACTACGACTTTACCGGAGGGATCTCTCACCTCATCCACTTCCTGTTTCAAAATAATTTTCTTGTCATAAAAATTCGTACCACCAGTAAGCAAACCAATCAAAGGTGCAATGAGTTTTTCTGTGAATGCAGATACCACTTTACCAAATGCACCTCCCATGACAAACGCTACAGCGATGTCGACTAGATTTCCGCGAAGGGCAAACTGTTTGAACTCTTTGATGAATGACATAAATAAATAATTTGATTAGAAGCTCAATTTAAATATTTTAATCTTTACAGGAAATACAATTCAATAAACCCACCTATTTATGTGGGTTTATAATAGTTCTTAACACATTTGAAAACTTTATATCTTGTGTTGCTCAGCTGCTTCGTTTCTAAAAACAACAACTCCATCAAACACATCCACCACAACAGGTTTGGTCTTGTCAATGTCTCCAGCCAGTATTCTTTTTGACAATTGATTCACTATCTCCTTCTGGATGAGTCGCTTTAATGGCCTCGCACCAAATTGTGGATCAAACCCGTTTTCTGCAAGATAGTCGATTGTGTACCCAGTGAAAGAAAGCTCAATATCAGATTTGCCAACGAGTTGCTTCAATCCCTTAAGCTGAATTTCGATTATTTTTCTAATATCTTTTTTGTTCAAAGGCTGGAACATGATGATCTCATCCACCCTATTTAAAAACTCGGGCCTGACAGTTTGTTTTAGCAGATTCAGTACCTCAACTTTAGCCCGCTCTGTAGCTTTGTCCAGATCCTCAACATCTGCCTGCTCAAATGCCTCTTGTATAAGATGACTGCCAATATTGCTGGTCATAATAATGATGGTGTTCTTAAAATTTACAACACGTCCCTTATTATCGGTAAGTCTTCCATCATCCAGTACCTGAAGCAGAATGTTCCATACATCCGGATGGGCCTTTTCTATTTCATCCAACAAGACTACACTGTATGGCTTGCGTCTTACTGCCTCAGTTAACTGGCCACCCTCTTCATAGCCAACATAACCCGGAGGTGCTCCGACCAAACGAGAGACCGTATGTTTCTCCTGATATTCACTCATGTCAATTCTTGTCATCATGCTCTCATCATCAAACAGATATTCGGCAAGGGTTTTCGCCAATTCAGTTTTACCTACAC
>JBKCFW010000126.1:0-8174 GCA_046303675.1 bacterium | reverse complement strand
ATCGTGATCCGTGGTAACTCTACATTGGGCAACAACAACCAGCCGATTTTTGTGGTGGATGGTGTGATCATGGACAATGATGCTTTCGGTGGTTCAGGACGTGACTTCGGTAATGACCTGAAGAACCTTAACATGGAAGATTTTGAAACAGTATCTGTACTTAAAGGTTCTGCTGCTGCAGCGCTGTATGGTACTCGTGCGATCAATGGTGTTATCCTGATCACGACTAAGAAAGGTACTAAGCGTAAAGGTGTTGGTGTTTCTGTGAACCAAACAGTGAATGTTCAGCATGGATACAGAGGACCTGATTTCCAGAACGTATTTGGTGCTGGTGATACAGATGGTTTTAACACTGACTCTTGGTCTTACTGGTCAAGTTTCCCTAATGGATATTCTACGTTCAGGAAGTTTCCAGTGGATGGCAATGGTCAGCCTTACATCGATCTTGGTATCGGTCGTGAGGGTATGAGCTTTGGTCCGAAGATGGAAGGCCAGCCTGTTCGTAACTGGGATGGTACCATGACCAATTTCGATGCTCAGCCAAACAACTTCTTGGATGCGTTCCAGAAAGGTGTTGGTTCTAACACGAATATTTCTTTGGATGGAGCAACAGACCGTTCAACTTTCCGTTTCTCTTATAACCACAACAATGCAGAAGGTATTGCACTGAACAATAAGTTGAGGAAGAATGCATTTGATCTTAGGGTTACTCATAAGATCACTGACAGGTTGAATATTGATGTAAGCACTTCTTACACTCAGTTTGAAGGAAAGAATCCTCCTTATCAGAATGGTGGAACAAACCCCGGATACATGTATGTTTGGATCCTTCCTCGCAGCTATGACACAAAATACTGGATGCAGAAAGATAAATATACCAGTGTGCTTGGCGGACAGGTTTCGCCTACAAACGGTGATGAGCCCAACAAGGCACCAGGTACTGATTTCTGGTATCAGACATTCAACAATAACTACACTCAGAATGAGCAGTTGTTGAGAAGCCGCGTGGCATTGAATTATGAGATCAATGATTGGGCCAAATTGGTTCTTGAAGGAAACATTAACAATGTGTACCGCAAATCTGAATCAAAAGAATTGGGTACCGGCAGAAACTTCACGGGTGGTTCTTATGGACTTGGTTTCAATACAAAAGAGAGCCAATTCTTAAAGTGGATGTTCATGGTTGACAAAGACATCAACAAGGATCTTACCTTCTCTGGTTATGTTGGTGGTGAGATGCAGAATTATACCACTACTTTTTCTCAGAGCTCAACCAGTGGTGGTTTGAACTATCCTGGTGGTTTCTTCCTTTCAAACTCAATCAACCCTCAATCTGTGAGCGGTGGTATTCAGTCAAGAAAGAGATTCAATTCATTGTTTGCAAGTGCTGACCTTGGATACAAGGATCAATTGTTCTTGCAGGCAACATACAGAGCTGACTGGTCTTCTGCTTTGACCTATACAAACGGTACAGGAAACAACCAGTACGCTTACCCTGCGGTGAGTGCATCATGGGTATTCTCTGAGACCTTCAAGCTTCCTAAAATCATCAGCTATGGTAAGTTGAGAACAAACATCGCTGCTCTTGGTGGTGATACTGATCCTTTCTTGTTGAATCCTGGATTCTCATTGAACGGATTCAGTCTTGCAAACGGCAACAGTGTTCCAATGTCAACTTACTCTTCAAGCACGATCCTTCAGCCTGGTATCAAGCCTATCAGAAAGATATCTAAAGAGATCGGTTTGGAAGTTCGTTTCTTGAACAGCAGAATTGGTTTGGATGTGAGTTTGTATCAGGATAATACAAAAAACCAAATTCTTGATATCCCTGCTCCGATCGAATCAGGTGTTTCTACTATGAAGATCAACGCGGGTAATATCCAGAACAAGGGTATTGAGATCGCAGTTGATGCGAATGTGATCAGCTCAAAGAACTTCTCATGGAACACAGCACTTAACTATTCAAGAAATAGAAACTTGATCGTTGAGTTGTATCCTGGAAGAACTGAATATGCATTGAACGGCGGTATGCTTCACAATGTGAGCAGCTGGGCAATTGTAGGTAAATCATATGGTACGTTGAGGTCTACAACAAGTTCAGCAAAATATCAAGGCAGTGCTGGTGATCCAAAGAATGGCTTACCCCTTCTTGACTGGAGAGGTGGTCGTCGTGTTGCATTCCCAAGTCAAAGTGGTCAAATCGTAGATGTTGGAGATATGAACGCAAAATTCCGTGGTGGTTGGGATAACACCTTCCGTTACAAGAATTTCTCTCTTAACGTTCTTGTTGATGCTAAGATCGGTGGAGACATGGCGTTGTTGACGTACAGATATGGAACTCACACTGGTGTATTCCCCAACACACTTGCTAATCGTAGTCCTGAGTATGGTGGAATCACCTGGACAAGTGCTTTCGATGGAGTTACTTATGATGATGGTATGATCCCTGAGGGTGTATTCAAGCCAGGTCAGATGCTTGAGCAGCCAAACGGCGCTCCATCTGCCAATGTTGGTGGAATGACTTTCCAGGAAGCATACAATGCAGGTCTTGTTGAACCAAACCACGCACCAATGTTCTATTATCGTTATGGTTCTTGGTCAACTGGGGTGTCTGACTACTGGGTATTCGAGAATTCTTGGATCTCTCTGCGTCAGGTAGCATTAAGCTATGCATTTGACAAGAAGTTCTACAGCAAGTTGAAGTTGACTGGGTTGAATATCAGTGTTGCAGGAAGGGATCTGCTCTATCTCTACAACACACTTCCATTCAACTACAACCCTGCATCAAACAACTCTAATACCACCTCATTCTCTGGTGAGAACGGATTCCTTCCTATGACAAGGAACTGGATCTTCACGTTGAGGGCTAATTTCTAAACGAAAGGAAACTTAAATATTATCATATGAAAGTAAATACATTAAAAACTGGTTTCTTGGGAGTGGCTGTCGCCGGTCTCCTTATGTTCACCGGTTGTAAAAAGGACTTCGGTACGATCAATACCGACCCCTCAGTCGTAACTGATCCAGAGATCAAATTCCTGTTTACCTACTCAGAAGAGGCGGTTGCTGGAGCACACACTGGTGAGTGGGTATATGAGGGCTTCGAGCAATTGCTTCGTTACACCCAACATTTTACGTTGAATGCGTATGACATCGAGCCATCTGTTAACACCAGATATGGCAGGTACTACACATCAATTCTTCCTAACCTTGCTGAGATCAGGAACAGGATCGATGCAAAAGAGGACAAGCAGGATTATGCCAAGATGACTGCGGTTACTCATATCCTTCAGGTTTTATTTGGTATTCGCGTAACCGACATGAACGGTTCGATTCCTTATACTGAAGCGATCAAGGGAAGAACTGAAGGGTTGTTCACTCCTAAGTTTGATAGCCAGGAAGTTCTTTTTGAAACCTGGTTGGATGAATTGGATGCTTCAATTGGTGCTTTGTCTGCTGCTGATAATGCAGATACAAAGACATTTGGCAACTCTGATATCTTCTATGGTAGCAACTGGACCAAGTGGATCAAGTTGGCAAACACCTTGAAACTGCGCATTGCTGCTCGTTATGAAAACCAGAACAGTCAGAAAACTGCGGCAATTGCACAGCAGGTTATTGCAAATCCGGTTGGACCAATGAGTGACATGTCTGACGACATGAAATACAGAAGCATAAATAACAATGGTGTTGGTGGCGACATCAACTATCGTGCAGCTAAGTTTGCAGGACTTGAGATGATCAAGTTCATGAAGAAAATTGGTGACCCACGTATTGCTGTTTACTATGCTCCAAATGACCTTGTAGGTTCATTCAGAGACACGTTGAGCAAATATGCTGTGAACCTTCCTGCATTTGTTGATCTCAACGACCCATTGGTTCAATTCCAGGGAGCTCCAACTGATTTGACACGCAATCTCCCTCAGGCAGGTTATTTGTTGCAACAGTACACTGTATCTCCAAACAATAAATACTATCTGATCTCTGCAATGAACAGGAGATTCTTTTCTCCAAGATGGCAGGGTGGTAATGATGGTGGAAGATATACTGAACTCCTCGTAGGTGCAGCTGAGTCTTGCTTGATGGTTGCTGAGTTTATTCAGAAAGGATATGCTTCTGGTAGCGCTAAAGACTGGTATGATAAAGGTGTGAAAGCATCTATGCAGACGATGAATGAGATTGCTACTGCAGCTAATTCTACAACCATGTTCTCCGGAAGTGGAACAACTGAGATCAACAATTATCTGAGCAATCCACTTGTTGCCCTTAATGGCACCAACAACCTGGAGAAGATCTATGCACAACAACACATGAACCTGATCCGTCAGGCGAATGAAGCATATGTATTCTGCCGCAGAACCGGTTTCCCTTCATTTAGTTCTTCTTATTTCCCAAGAGAACCATTCTCTGATTATATCGTCAGACGTCTGTGGATCGAAGATCCAGGTGAGGTGAACCGCCAAAACTGGCTTGATGCTTATACGCAGCAAGGTTTCACTCCACGTACGCGTGATAAGGAAAAGTTATCTAATGAGCGTGTTTGGTACGACAAGACTGCTCCTGCCTTCGGCGGAAACGGTCCACTCTAATCAACATACCTTGTTCATATAAAAAAAGCAGCCCTCGGGCTGCTTTTTTTGTTTTCATTGATTTTTTATATAAATATATGATAATCAGAAAATTACGTTTTAAAACAAGCATATTTGACGCAATTCGATGTTTTATTTTTTAAAATAATTGTTTCCATTTTGTTAAACTTTTGCATTTCGTATTATTAATTATCCTATTTTGGCTGCCGGTTTTGATGTTTTTTGTGCGAAAAAGCCCTTTTTGATCAATGATTAAATCGTTTTTAAAATAGAAAAATTTGACATGCAGCACATTGATATGTAGTGTTGTCTGTCTATAAATATTTTTTTTAACCAAACCTAAACATATGACAGTACGAATCAAATCTCTTCTTGTCTTGGTTTGCCTCTTCTTCATGGGGGTGGCTGTTCAGGCACAAGAGAAGAAAGCCGTTTCCGGTGTGTTAACTGATGCCGGCGGTTCGCCAATTGCTGGTGTATCCGTTACAGAAAAAGGCACAAAGAACACGGTGGTTTCCGACGCAGCTGGAAACTATCGCATTTCAGTATCTTCTAATGCTACCCTTGTTTTTTCTTCAGTTGGTTTTTCCAAGAATGAAGTTAAAGTTGGGGCAGGTGCACAGTACAACGCAGTTCTTACCGAAGATCAAGGAAGCTTGAACGAGGTGGTTGTAACTGCCTTGGGTATGAAGCGCGAGAAGAAATCTGTAGGATATGCTATCCAGCAGATCAAAGGTGATGATGCTGTTAAGGCAGCTCCAATTGACATTTCACAAGGTCTGATGGGTAAGGTCGCAGGTTTGAACATTGCTACAAGCAATGGTTTGCCTAACGCATCTTCCCGTATCGTTATTCGCGGTAACAACAGTTTGTTTGGTAACAACCAACCGTTGATTGTAGTGGATGGTGCTATCCTTGATAACAAGGCATTGCCACAATCTTCTAACGACCCAACAACAGGCGGTAACCTTGGTGGTTATCAGGACTGGGGTAACTACCTCAGTTACATGAATATGGACAACGTTGAAAGTATCTCTGTACTTAAAGGCCCTAACGCTGCGGCTCTTTATGGTGCAAGAGGTGCAAACGGTGTTCTTCAGATCACTACAAAAAAAGGTGCTGTTAAAAAGGGTATTGGTATCGATTATACCGTATCTAACGTAACTACACAGGCATTCAGGTATTTGGATGTACAAGATGAATACGGTGGTGGTTTTGCTTCTGCACTCTGGACTGCTAATCAAAAGCTTCCAAAAACTGCAGGCGGTGAATACTATGTTCCAACACTCTATCCTGCAAGCTGGCAGGCAAACGGTGGTAACGCTCTTGCCTCTGGTGGTTCTGGTATCGAGTCAACACACAATTCAATTCCTGGTGGATGGAATACTTGGGATCAGTTCAGCTGGTTCGGAGCGAGTGGTTCTTGGGGACCAAAATTGGACGGAACTGTTGCACGTTGGTGGGATGGTCAACTAAGACCATACTCTCCGCAGCCTGACAACAGGAAGTATATGTTCCAAAATGGTAACATTGCCAACCACAATCTGGCATTCTCTTCTGCTAACGATTTCGGAAGCGTTAGGCTTTCTGCTTCTCTGCAGAAGGGCACTCAGCCTGTTCCTAACGTGAACAATGAGAATAAAAACTTCACATTGGGTTCAAACCTGAAAATATCTAAAGCGTTAAGCGCAGAAATTTCAGCAACTTACAACTCAATCGAGAGATTGAACTCTCCAGAAATTGGAACCAATAACTCATGGAGTAAATTCATGATCTATGGTATGTCAAGAGAGTACAAGCCACTTGAGAAAGCTATCTACAAAAATGCTGATGGTTCCAAGAATGAATTTCCTGGTGCATATCCTCACAATGAGTACAGCCGTAACATGTTCTGGAACATCTATGAAAGCAATTCAAGGCTTTGGAGAGATGAGTTACTCACAACCATCAAATTAAATGCAGAAATCACTCCTTGGTTGAATGCATTTGTAAGAACTTCTGCTAACGTGGTAAGCTCAAGATTTGAGACAAAGAATACAACTACTAACGCAAACAAAGTTGATGGTGGTTACTTTGCAAAATCTGTTACAAAGGATAAGATTTACAACACTGACTTCATGGTCACTGCACACAAGGATGACTTCTTGCTCAGTGGTCTGAATGTAAGTGCCTCAGGTATGTTCAATGCTTACTCCAACAACTCTGGAGGTGTAAGTGGTGCAAACTGGAGCCGTTTTGCAGTTCCTAATGTTTATTCACTTTCTAACTGGACAGATATCAACCAGACTTCTTTCAGAGAAACTCGTTATGATGTTCAGTCTCAGTCTGTACTTGGATTGTTGAACTTGAGCTATAACAACTACCTCTTCTTGGATGTTACCGGAAGACATGATGTTACATCAACACTTCCTAAAGCAAGTAACTCAACATTCTATCCATCAGCCAACTTGGCTTTTGTATTCACAGAAGCACTTAAGATGCAAAGCAAAGTATTGTCTTATGGTAAAGCAAGGATCGCTTATGGTAAGAGTGCGAACGGTGCTGAGCCCTATTTGCTTGACAATACCTTCAACGTAGGAAATTTTGGCGGAGCTGCTACCAACTCACTGCCAGGTACTATACCTCCTTACGCGCTTAGATTCCAGACTTCTGAGTCAATCGAGGCTGGTTTGAGTTTAGGTTTCTTGAACGACAGGATCAACATCGACTTCACTTATTACAATATCCTTTCTGCTAACCAGATCCTGCAGGCAGCATTGCCAGCTTCTTCTGGTGCAACACTGGTTTGATTCAACTCTGGTAAGTTGAGAAACAAGGGTATTGAAGCAGTGGTGAATGCAACTATATTGAAAAACCAAGATTTCTCTTGGAATGCCACGCTGAACATTGCAAGAAACACGAATTTCATCGAGGAGCTGGCTCCTGGTGTTCGTGAGCAGTGGTTGGGAGATATCTTCGGTAACCTCGGTGTGGTTATGAAAGTTGCTCCTGGCGACAAGTATGGTGCTATCTATGGTACTGATTTCTTGCGCGACAGCAAAGGGCAAAAGCAACTTAAGAACATTGTAGTAAACGGCAATGTGGTTGGTACAGAATACCTGATCACTAACGAACAAGTTAAGATCGGTAATGCTATGCCTAAATTCACTGGTGGTCTTGGAAATACATTCAGATACAAGAGATTCTCATTGTATGGCTTGATCGACTTCAAAGTTGGTGGTGACATGTACTCTGTTGACCATGCAACTGCAATGGGAAGTGGATTGTTGATGGAAACGTTGAAGGAAAGAAATGGTGGTGGTCTTCAATACAATTATCCTGACAATACAACCGCAAACCATGGTGTCATCCTTGATGGTTACAATGTAACTGATGGAAGAGAGAACGACAGGGTTGTTCACTACCTCTACAAATATGGTAACATGTACGCAGGTTGGTCACACCTGAACAGACCAAGAAGCTTGTCTGTATTTGAGAACACATGGGTTAAGATCAGGGAACTTTCTTTGACTTATGATCTGCCTCAGAGCATTGTAAGCAAAGCCAAAATATTCCAAGGTCTTTCTCTTTCTTTGGTTGGAAGAA
>JBKCFW010000125.1:0-4042 GCA_046303675.1 bacterium | reverse complement strand
GCACGGATCTTATCATCATCAATACCCAATTGCTTGGCAACAGTAATCGCAACAAGACTATTCTCCACATTGTGCATACCACCCATGTTCAGTTGCAGGTTGTCGATCGACCATCCATCGCCTTTGACATCATATACAAATGCACCATCTTGAATAGTCAGTGACGTTGTATGAATGCTTGCAGCCTTTTCGTTCAAGTGATACGTCAGATGATGCGCTGCAGTGAATTCCCCTTCACGCTTCAATCCTTTATGAGAAATGAGCAATCCATCTGCTTTCAAATTCTTCGTGAATTGCACAAATGTTTTTTCCATTTCCTCTGCAGTACCGTAGATATCCAAATGATCAGGATCCATTGAAGAGATAGAGATGATGTTTGGATAAAGTTTCAAGAAGCTTCTGTCATATTCATCAGCTTCGATCACACACACATCATTCCTATTGCTCCAGAAATTGGTGTTATAATTAGAAGAGATACCACCAAGGAAGGCTGTACAGCCATATCCTGTATCACGAAGAATATGCGCCACCATGGTGCTGATGGTTGTTTTACCATGTGTACCCGCAACGCATATATTAAAAGTATCCTTTGAGATGATCTGCAACACATCGCTGCGCTTGAGCAAAGGCAAATTTGTACTTCTATAATATTCGATGATCTTGTTGTCCTTTGGAATTGCCGGAGTAAATACAACGATGTCTGCATCACTTGGTGCAAGTGAAGCATCATCAATATAATTCACCGGCATACCTTCTTCAATTAGTTTTTCTGTCAACACAGTCGATGTACGATCGTATCCTGAAACCTGTATTCCCCTGCTATGAAAATACCTTGCCAGTGCACTCATGCCGATCCCTCCTATTCCGATGAAGTAGGCTTTTTTGATATCTGATATGTTGATCAACTCAGCCATTCTTTTTTTCCAGTGTTTCGATTATTTTATGTGCGATCAGCATGTCAGCATCAGGCACAAATAATTTTCCTGCTGCCTCACCGAATGCTTTACACTTTTCTGTATCCTTGATCAGCGCCATCACTTGTTCTACCAGTTGATCATCAGCATCACTATCCTTCACCATCAATGCTGCACCGTTGTTCACCAATACAGATGCATTGACCGTCTGATGATCTTCCGCAGCATGAGGCAAAGGCACCAATACTGAAGGTTTTTTAAACGCACAGATCTCTGCAAGTGCAATGGCGCCGGACCTTGAGACCACAAGATCTGCAGCAGTGTATGCGTAATTCATTTTTGATATGAATTCTGTGGCGCAGACTTCCCTTCTCATCTTAACAGGTTCAGGAATAGCATCGAGGTTTCCTTTGCCTGATTGCCATATCACTTGAATGTCTGCTTGTAACAGTTTTACAATACCACCCAGGATCGCTTTATTGATGCTTCTTGAGCCCTGGCTTCCACCGATCACCAGCAGTGTAAGCTTATCTTCTTTGAGTCTGAAAAATTCAAACGCCTCTGAACGCAAGACAGTAGAGTAAGCAATTTCACTACGCACAGGATTTCCGGTGATGCAGAGTTTTTCAGCAGGAAAGAATTTTTCCATGTTTGCTGAAGCCACCATGATCAGGTCAGCATTCTTTGCCAGCATCATATTAGATCTTCCTGCAAATGAATTGGCTTCGTGCAGGAAAGTTGGTATTCCGTTACGTTGAGCATATTTAAGTACAGGGAATGTTGAATATCCACCCACACCAAATGCAGCATCCGGCTGGAATGATCTGAATATTTTTTTCACCTGCAAATAACTCTTGATGAGTTTATATGGAAGGTTCCAGTTTTTCAATAATGAAGAACGATTGAAACCTGCGATATCCAGTCCCTCGATTTGATATCCCGCCTGAGGAACTTTTTCCATTTCCATCTTACCCTGCGCACCAACAAATAATATTTCAAGTGACGGATTGACCTTACGCAATGCATTGGCAACCGCGATCGCAGGGAAGATATGTCCCCCTGTTCCACCTCCAGCAATGATGATCTTTTTCAGTTTCATGCTGTTGCCTCCTCTTTTGCAGGTTCTTTTGCACTATTGCCCTCAAGTTTTTCAACGTTCCTCGCTACACTCAGAATGATACCTATAGATAGACAGGTGAACAGGAATGAGCTACCACCCATACTCACAAGCGGCAGGGTAACTCCTGTTACCGGAAATAGATTCACGTTCACCGCCATGTTGGCCATTGCCTGAACGACCAGCGTGAAACTCAATGCTAGCGCCAGGAATGCACCAAAAGCATATGGACATTTCTTCACGATGCGAATACAACGGTATAAGAATAACAAATAGATGATCATGATCAATGCACCACCCATGAGTCCGTATTCTTCAATGATGATCGCATAAATAAAATCAGAGTATGGATGCGGCAGGAAGTTTCTTGCTTCACTGTTACCCGGACCAAGTCCGAGCCAGCTTCCTTTCGCAATAGCGATCTTCGCCTGCTGAACCTGATAAGAAGCTTCCGCCTTATCGGCATACATGAAACTTTGTACACGCTTCACCCAGGTCTCCACACGACCCTTGGTAAGCACTGATGGCAATGGTTCAGATCTTTTTTCTGTTTCGTTGTAATACAACTTGGCAAATCCGATAAGCATGGTGATCGGTACAGCGGCGATGAGGATGACGAGTCCAATATGCTTCATGCTTGCTCTTCCAATGAACAACA
This sequence comes from bacterium, assembly GCA_046303675.1. GTDB lineage: Bacteria > Bacteroidota > Bacteroidia > Chitinophagales > Chitinophagaceae > Pollutibacter. The sequence continues at coordinate 1,353 of JBKCFW010000125.1, read as the reverse complement.
AGACAAGACTGGTTGCACCGGTAAGCAATGCAGTAGATAAGTTAGCAGGAGCGATCAATGCACAGATCACCAACACAGGAAGGATCAAATGCAGGAATCCTGCCTTAAATTCTTTAATGGTTTCCTGACGCTTGCTAAGTTGTCTGCTTAGATACATGAACAATGCAAGCTTCGCCAGATCTGATGTTTGGAAAGTCAGGTTTATGATCGGAAGCCTGATCCACCTGTTGGCATCGTTAAGGTTTGTACCAAACATTAAGGTGTAGAGCAACAAGGGTATGGATACGATGAACAAGATCTGTGCAACCTTTGAGTACATCGTGTAATTGACCAGGTGAGCAAAATAAATAATAGCAACACCCACAGCGATGAACACGATCTGTTTAAACAAATAAGATTCTGTGCTCTTTGATAATTTGTATGCAAGCGTTCCTGTACTGCTGTATACAGCAAGCAGACTCATCATCGTGAGCAATACAACAATAGCCCAAATGACTTTATCGCCACGTGTGCGGCGCGTCAGACTACCGAGTGAGTATTGTTTCATATCGAGACCTTCTCCTTGCATTCGTTATTTTAGATTATAATGCTTTTACTGCTTTTTTGAATTGATCACCACGATCCTCATAGTACTTAAAAAGGTCGAAACTTGCACAAGCCGGACTCAACAACACGACATCCCCCTTTTCAGAAACTTGATACGCCTTTCTTACAGCTTCTTCAGCACTTTCGGTATCAATAATAGTTGACACCACATCACCAAGTGCTTCATGAATCTTTTTATTATCGACTCCCATACAAATGATGGCCTTCACTTTTTCTTCCACCATCTCTTTGATCAATCCATAATCATTTCCTTTATCCACACCACCCAAGATCAATGTCACGGGCTTTTCCATGCTCTCAAGCGCATACCAAGTGCTGTTTACATTCGTTGCTTTTGAATCATTGATGAATTCAATTCCTCTCACGGTAGCAACAGATTCCATTCTGTGCTCAAGACTTTCAAAAGAAGCAACAGCATCCCTGATGCGATCCTTCCTGATGCCTACCAATGAAGTGGCCAGTGCAGCAGCCATGGTATTGTATTGATTATGCTTTCCTTTCAGCGCAAAATCATAAATACTCATTGTCAGTGATTCACCATGATTCAACTTCATGTTGCCGTCCTTAATAAATGCACCCTTCGGTTGTTCTCTTTGCATACTGATCGGTAATGGTTTAGAATGAAATGGATAGTGGGTAAGATATTTGGCTGTCACAGGATCATCCGCATTGTAGATGAAGAAATCCTGTTCAGTCTGGTTTTTTACGATATTGAATTTTGCAGTGATGTATTTTTCAAAGTCATAT
>JBKCFW010000124.1:0-8401 GCA_046303675.1 bacterium | reverse complement strand
CTGCAACACCCATCAGGGTCAGGTCGCGCACATTCAACACCTTTTTTAATCCGGATGAACTGACCTCCGACCCATGTAATGCATCCACACCACTGAGGTCATCGATATTTTTTTTTCTGAAAATACTGCTCAAGTGTTTTTTATTTTATTATTTATCTCTACTTATCAGATATTTAGCCAATGATCTCAATGGCTCTTTTCTGATTTCGGGTACTTTAATTGCATCAAGCTGTTCAAAAGCTTTGGACAGAAAATCGTCTTTCAATTGATTCGCCCATTTGTCAATACCACATGAGCGATAGATCTCCAACACGGTTTCTACTTTGTTTTCAGGATTATGTTTTATTACAGATTTCAAGAGATCTGCCATTGATCCCGTTGTGGTTTCAAGCGCATGGATCAACAGGAAAGTTTTTTTATTGCTTTGAATATCTCCACCAACCTGTTTACCAAACTTTGAAGGATCACCAAATGCATCCAGATAGTCATCCTGAATTTGAAAGGCTACACCTAAATTTCTGCCAAATTCATACAGGTTTTGTTGATCTGAGTGGTCCGCTCCACCGATAATTGCCCCCATTTGTAAGCTTGAAGCCAACAGTACAGAGGTTTTCATCTCGATCATGTTCAAATATTCATCAAGAGATACAATCTCTCTTTTTTCAAAATCCATGTCAAGCTGTTGGCCTTCACAGACCTCTTTTGCCGTTTTGTTGAAGAGAGAGATTATAGCTTTAATTTGGGGTGATTCAATTTTATTGATGTAGTCGTACGAGACTACCATCATGACATCTCCCCCAAGCAATGCAGTAGGTTCACCATGTACGGAGTGTACGGTTGCTTTTCCTCTTCGCAGTGGTGCTTTATCCATGATATCATCATGAATCAAGGTGAAATTATGAAATAGCTCGACCGCAGCAGCTGCGTGATAAGCATCTTGATGAATATCAGAGAACAATTCATTGCCCATTAGACAAAGAACAGGACGTATCCTTTTGCCTGAATTTGACAAAAACTCTTCCAGCGGGTCATAAAGGGTTGAAGGAAAATTTGGAAAATGCCTATGACTGAAATAGGCTTCAAAAGATTGTTGTAATGTTTCAATTCCACTCATAAATGACCTGATTATACAAGTGCTCTAAGATAGGAAATGTGTTGGCTTGAAACTATTTTTTCTTCTTTTTGGCCGCGCTGTTGGGTCTGAAATCAGCATCAATAACCCATTCATAATCAAGTTGCCTCTTAGTGAGATTGGCTGCTACAACCTTTATCCTGACAGGATCTCCAATTCTGAATGCCCAAGAGCTTCTTTTTCCAATTAGCGCATATTCATCTTCGTGATAGACAAATTCATCATAATCAAGCAAAGAAGTGCCAGAAACCAGACCCTCACATTTATGTTCAGTTGTTTCAGCCCAAAAGCCAAAACTCGAAACACCGGAGACTATGGCTTCAAATTCCTCACCAAGATAAGATCTCATGTACTCAACCTGCTTGTATTTGTTGGCCGCACGTTCTGATTCCATGGCAGCCCTTTCACGCTCACTGGAATGAACGCAACGTTGTTCCATCTTTTTGTCTGACTCAGGATCTCCAGCAAGTACATCCGTAAGTACACGATGAACCATAATGTCAGGGTACCTCCGGATCGGAGAAGTAAAATGGCAATAATGCTCAAATCCAAGTCCATAATGACCAATGTTCTTAGTAGTATAAAAAGCTTTCGCCATGGTTCGAATACCCATTTGTTCAAGAACACGCTGCTCTGGCATGCCTTTGACCTTAACAAGCATCTCATTGAATGATTTTGCGATCTCTGAAGGACTTTTAGTGTTGAAGGGATAACCGTATTTTTTAGCAAACTCAACAAAAGGGATCAATTTATCTGCATCCGGCTGATCGTGTACTCGGTAAGGAAATGGTAATGGCTTATTGGAAACCTTGATATTTCCAATTTTTTCAGCAACTGTTCTATTGGCTAGCAACATGAATTCTTCAATTAATTGATGCGACTCCTTACTTTCTTTGACTACGATACCAATAGGTTTTCCTGATTCATCTAGTCTAAATCTCACTTCTTGTGAGGAAAAGTTAATTGCCCCCTCTTTCATACGTTTCTTTCGCAACAATTGGGCAACTTCATGCAACAGCAACAATTCCTTATCATAAAGTCCGACACGACTCTCTATCACCTGTTGAACGTCCTCATAGGTGAATCGGTGGTTTGAATGTATCACTGTTCTACCGATCCATGAATCCTTAATTATACCTTTTTCATTCATCTTGAAAATACAGGAATAAGTAAGCTTGTCTTCGTTCGGACGAAGTGAGCACAATTCATTCGACAAACGTTCAGGAAGCATGGGCACTACACGATCTGGTAAGTAAACGGAAGTGGCCCTATCATAAGCGGCCTCATCCAAGCCTGAACCTGGCTCTATATAATGACTCACATCAGCAATATGCACACCGATCTCAAAATAACCATCATCACTGCGCTTGAAGCTAAGGGCATCATCAAAATCTTTAGCATCCTCCGGATCAATGGTAAACGTCAAGACTTCCCTAATATCTTTTCGAAACGATACTTCATCTTTGGTGATCATCGCCGGTATTCTCTCGGATTCTTCCAGCACCTCATCCGGAAAAAGAACTGAAAACCCTTGTTGAATAAGAATTTCTTTCATTGCAAGATCACCTTCTTTTTCAGCAGTGATAACTTCAATAATTTCACCACGAGGTCTCTTATCATCAATCTCCCATGAAACAATTCGAGCAATTACACGGTCACCATCTTTTGCATGATTAAGCGATTGAATTGGTATAAAAAAATCTGGGATTGTTTTTTCAGTATCTGGGATAAAAAATGCGAAATCACGATTTACCTCAATTTTTCCTATGAATTCTTTTTGCTTTCTTTCAATTACCTGTGTGATCCTTCCTTGCAAACGACCCCTTCGATCATCCCCTCTGATGATTTCAACCCTTACAAGATCACCATGAAAAGCTTTATAAAAATCGTTGGGCTTGATGATGACGTCCTTTTCCATACCCTGTACAACAACAAATCCCATTCCGGATCTGGTGATTTCGAATCGACCTTTAAGAAGAGCAGCTTCTTTCTGATGACCGGGTCTCCTCTTTTTAGCTTTTGCTTGATGGGTGTTCTTCTTTTTCTTTTTCATTAAACAATTGGTTGATTTTCTACCTCAGTATTCAGTGTCGTTAATCCTGCATTTGCATGCTCATAAAAAGTTTTGGGATATTGCATAATGAGCTCCTTGAACTCTTTTTCCTGATCAAATAAAAAATCAAAACTAATAGGAAGTACATAAAAAGGGAGATCGATCAACTTGTCACGAAACTTAACCAAACGAACAGCATCCTTCTCTGTAGTAAGAATGATGGTGTTTTCAGTTTTTATCCTGTTGAATCTATTCACGATATCAGTAAGATCGTCAATACTGAATATATGATGATCACTAAAAAACAGTGCATCATATGTGGATGTCATTTCATGAATGTATGCAGTCAGCGGTTCGGGATTGGCTATTCCACAGACCAGCAATATTTCAGCATCTTTGGATAATTTTTTTTGCTTCCCGTTTACTATGTGATATGGCGTATTGTATTTTATTGTAGTAAAAAACAGATGTTGGTGAGATGATGGCGCAAGTTCTCTCATGATCAGGAATCGCTGATGTTCAGTCACATCCGTCGGACACTTTGTTACCACAATTACATCAGAACGAACTGCGCTGGATTGTTGATCGCGAAGATCACCGGTAGGCAGGAAAAAATCACGTGTATACAAGTTTGAGTATTCACTTAGTAAAATATTTAAACCGGCATTGATCTCACGGTGTTGAAAAGCATCATCCAATATGATCAATTTGGTTTCAGGTCTATCATAGAGCAACTGAGGTATTGCCTCAATACGCTTTTCCCCAACAGAAACTGAAATATCCGGATGTTTGAGATGAAACTGCATTGGTTCATCACCGATCTCAATTGCTGTTGTATTTTCATCAGCTAAAACGTATCCGGAGGTTCTTCTTTTATACCCTCGGCTTAATATTGCAATGGGATATTTATCCTTAAGTAAGCTGGCCAGATAATCAACCATTGGAGATTTCCCCGTTCCGCCTACAGATAAATTGCCCACACCAATGATGGGTATATTGAATGTAACACCCTCAATTACTTTCTTATCATATAAAAAGTTTCTACACTTTATGATCAACCCGTATAAAAAAGATATCGGAAAGAGAAAAAGCCTGAAGGATCTTAAATAGATATTTTTAAAATGCATATACACAATCGGGTGTGATGCAAAAGTCGAGCTTTTTATCGAAGAAATCCACATCTTCGATAGTTTCTACAGGCGGAAAGAATGAAAGTCCAATTTTTATCACGTCCTCCCTGCATTTTGCAATAAACCGATCATAATACCCCTTTCCATAGCCTACCCGATTCCCATGTTTATCATATGCCAAAAGAGGTATAAGAGCAATGTCGATGTCCCTCTCAGCAATCTCAGTACCAGCAACCGGTTCAGGAATTCCATATTGATTGGCCTTAAAGATCATATCATCTTGTTGTAGAAAATGTTTCATTGAGAGATCAGAAGGATCTATAGATGCGTAGGTAACCCTCATACCCGGATCCGTAAATCGCAACCAATCAATCAACGGAGCCGGATCAGGTTCATTATTTTCATAGATCGGGAGATACGTATGAATCAAATTTATATAAGGGAGATCCAATTCCTGAAAACGAATAAGTAGTAAGTCCTGAAAAATCAAAACTTCTTTATCAGAAAGTGTGACTCTTTTTTCTCTATAAATTTTTCTTGCTTCAGCCTTGGTCATGAAAACAAGTAAGATTAATTGCGATTGATAAAAATGGAAAAAATAGTGGTTCCGTACTTTCGCTCCGTTCTGAAAAAAGGGAATTGTTGAAAATCATTTCTTGGAGTATGTTCCAAAATGAACCAACCTTCATTGTTCAATAAGTTATGTTCAAATATCAATTTAGGCAGCTCTTCTATGTTGCCCAACGCATAAGGTGGTCCTGCAAAAATAATATCAAACTGATCGTTACATTCTTTCAGAAATTTGAAAACATCAGCACGCAAAATCTTGATTCCTTGAATACCCATCTGGTCAGCTGTCTTCTTGATAAAATTGTACATTTCAGGATCTTTCTCTACCACAGTAAGGTCAGATACACCTCTTGAAAATAACTCATAACTGATGCTGCCAGTGCCACCAAACAAATCAAGCGATCTTGCACCAACAAGATTAATGTTGTTTTCAATTACATTAAAAAGACCCTCTTTAGCAATGTCAGTTGTGGGCCTTGTAAAAGGCATATTATTGGGAGGATTGAACCTTCGCCCACCTAATTCTCCACTGATGATTCGCATTGGGTTGAAATAAATATTGGAGTAAAATAATGTAGTGGAAATTCAGCCTCTGCTGGTATAGAAATTGGTACTTGAGGATTCAATAACTCAACCTGTGGTATATGTTGCCTGATCGTTGACATGAAAATTGAATCATCCTTAATAAATCCGCAAACACTTAGCTTCAAGGTATCGGGGTTGATTGCAAATTCTTGTATTGCTGAACTAAGATAGTATGATATATCATCCTTCGTTTCAAAATAAAACGTTTGCAAAAATTGTACATCCCTCCCTTTGAGGACGGTCAAATGGAAACTTGAAGGGTAGAATATCATTTCTATCAAGTCCTCTGTATGTTGGATTTCACGACGATCAATATCTTTAAGCAATATGGAATTAATATGTGTATGAGATACTTTAGGAAAGAGATCAGTAGAAACCGCATTGATCTTCGCATCGATAGCAAATACGTTTATAATATCTGAATGATATGACCCATCCTTAAAAAATGTATACGCTACAGCATCCCCATGCGTTGTGGATATTAGTTCGCTTTCTGTCCCTGAAATAAACAATACCTGCGGAATCAAAACGGATTCAGCTGAATGATGAACGAATACAACACTGTGGTATTTTTTTTGAAAAACGTTGGTGTTTTTTAAAAATTCTACTACCGTATCCGCATTGATCCGGTCAGCGGTATTGTACAATTCATAATCGGTGAAAATATCGCCGTTTGTATGTACTGTATAATAAGCAAGATGATACTGACCAACTTCAATGTACAAGACAATTGATGAATCCGGAAAATCAGGATTGACCTTGTTTTGGCAAGAAAAAATTGGCTGCATGATATCAAGAAGCATGTTAACAAAATTAATGTATTTCCTTGTTCAAAACACTAGATCAGATAAGTCAATTATAGCGTAGGTTTGCAGCGTAAATACCCAAAAACATAAGCGTTTCCTGTATGTGAATACTGGTGCTGATCGGGAAAAAATGAAAATATGAACGAAAGCTTAAAGCTCAATATCAGCTACAGGCAAATACTGCAGATGTCACTGCCGATCAGTTTTGCCATCCTGGTTCCACAATTCAACTTCCTGATCAACAGCTTTTTCATCACACAACTTGGTCCAGGTTATCTCGGGGCAGCCGGGATCACAGGGGTCTATTACCTGATTTTCTCGGTGATCGGATTTGGGCTAAACAACGGACTGCAGGCGTTGATATCAAGACGTGCAGGACAAGACCGAAGCAAAGAAATAGGTAGTTTATTTACACAAAGCATCTATATCATTTTAGCAATTGCAGCATTTGGAATACTTTTCACATACCTTATTGCTCCAATACTTTTCCAGCGATTTACGGATCCAGAACTGGCCAAACAGGCGACGGAATTTTTAAACATTAGAATAATCGGACTTCCTTTTTTGTATTTATATCAAATGAGAAATGCCCTGCTGGTAGGAACCAATCAGAGTAAATTATTGATTTGGGGTACCCTCGCAGAGACATTGTCGAATATAATCCTTGATTACGGGCTCATTTTTGGAAACTTTGGTATGCCTTACCTTGGGTTCAATGGAGCAGCATATGCAAGTATTTGTGCTGAATTCATCGGAATGGTCGTAGTATTCATGATCATAAGAGCAAAAGGCATGAATGAACGTTTTTCCTTGTTTAAATCATTTACGTTCAATTGGACAGAAAGCAAAACAATACTTATTCAATCTTCTCCCCTCATCCTTCAATATGCAATCAGTATAGTAAGTTGGGAGTATTTTTTTATCCTGGTTTCACATGATGGCAGGTTGGAACTTGACATCAGTCAGCTTATGCGACTGATCTTTGGATTCTACGGAATTTTTATCTGGGCATTTGCGGCTACCGCCAACACGATGGTCTCGAATATAATAGGTCAGGGTCTTCAATCGCAGGTGATCACCCTTGTTAAACGCATAGCTTTTCTGCGCGCAGGTTCAACCTTGATCCTGTTCATTCCTGCACAATTGTTTACAAGAGAAATACTTTCACTGATAAGCACCGACACTGTTTTTATAGATACTGCAATACCAGTATTAAAAATAGTGACCAGTGCCATACTCATGATGTCTGTCTCAATTGTTTGCCTAAATGCAGTGACAGGAACTGGAAACACTCAAATTAACCTTGGAATTGAGGCTTTCACGATCGTGTTGTATTGTCTTTATGTGTATACAGTCATGGAATACCTTGATCTTTCACTGGCATGGGGTTGGGCGTCAGAATGGGTGTACTGGACAACCATTTTCATGTTATCGTTTGCTTATCTAAGAAGCGGAAAGTGGAACAATTACAAGAGTAAGAATATTTAGAAACCAACGTTCTTAATGCATATAATTAAAAAGACGTCCTGTAATAGACGTCTTTTGTATTGTGATCAATAATATTTACCATGGTCATTCTGCAGGTGCAGATGCTGAAGGAGCCTTCTTTTTTGCAGTTTTTGGTGCAATGATCATCAGCATTCTCTTGCCCTCTAGTTTTGGAAGTCCTTCAACTTGTCCAAAATCTGCAAGACGTTCAGCAAATTTAAGCAATACAAGCTCTCCCCTTTCTTTAAACATGATTGCACGTCCTTTGAACTGGACGTATGCCTTCACTTTGTTGCCATCTTTTAGAAAGTTTTCAGCGTGACGGGCTTTAAAGTCGAAATCATGATCGTCTGTACCAGGCGTAAAACGTATTTCTTTCAATTCGGCCGACTTGCTCTTGGCCTTCATGTCCTTTTCTTTACGCTTTTTGTCGTAAAGAAACTTATTATAATCGATGATCTTACAGACCGGAGGATCGGCTTGTGGTGAAATTTCAACTAGATCTAACTCAAGTTGCTGAGCCATTTTAAGAGCATCCTGTGTTGAATAGACACCCATAGTGACATTGTCTCCGACCAGTCTAACTTGTGGTACTCTGATAAAATGATTGATGCGGTGCTCTGCTTCTTTTCTTGGA
>JBKCFW010000123.1:0-23982 GCA_046303675.1 bacterium | reverse complement strand
GTAGTAAGCAGCAGGTAAAACAGCTTGCCGGTATTCGTGGACTCATGGCGAAGCCAAGAAAGAGTGGTTCTACAGGATCAGAGATCATTGAAAATCCGATCCTCTCCAACTTTAAAGATGGATTAAGTGTATTGGAATACTTTATTTCAACACACGGTGCCCGTAAGGGTCTTGCCGATACAGCCTTGAAAACTGCAGACGCAGGTTATCTGACTCGTCGTCTGGTTGACGTTGCCCAGGATGTGATCATTGCTGATGAGGATTGTGGAACATTGAGGGGTATTGCAACTTCTGCGCTGAAGGATAACGAAGATATCGTTGAGCCGCTGTATGACAGGATCTTAGGCCGCACATCATTACATGATGTATATGAACCACTGACCGACAAGCTCATTGTAGGAGCTGGTGAACACATCAATGAGGATACTGCAAAAAGAATTGAAGATGCGGGTATCGAAACCATTGAGATACGTTCTGTATTGACCTGTGAGAGCAAACGTGGCGTTTGTGTTAAATGCTATGGAATGAATCTTGCAACAGGCAACATTGCACAGAAAGGTGATGCAGTAGGTATCATCGCCGCTCAATCAATCGGCGAACCTGGTACACAGCTTACGCTCCGTACTTTCCACGTGGGTGGTGTTGCCGGATCTGCTTCAGTTGAATCTCACCTCGTTGCTAAATTCGAAGGTGTTGTTCAGTTCGATGGATTGCGTACTGTAAAAGCGAAGAACAACGAAGGAAAAGATGTTCAGATCGTCATCGGACGTACTGCTGAAATGCGCATCATGGACCTTAAAAACGATCGCGTTCTGATCACCAACAACGTACCATATGGTTCTTTGCTGGCTGTTTCAGAGGGTAAGAAAGTGGCTAAGGGTGATGTCATTTGCAGCTGGGATCCTTTCAACAACGTTGTTATCGCCGAAATTGCTGGTCAGGTTGTGTTTGAAAATGTTATTGATGGTGTTACATACAGAGAAGAGGCTGACGAGCAAACCGGACACAGAGAGAAAGTTGTTATTGAATCAAAAGATAAAACAAAGATCCCTTCGATCAAGATCATCGGCAAAGATGAAAAGATGTATAACCTCCCTGTAGGTTCTCACATCGTGATTGAGGAAGGTGATGAAGTAAAAGCAGGTCAGGTGCTTGTGAAAATTCCAAGAGTCCTTGGTAAGCTTCGCGATATCACCGGAGGTCTTCCACGTGTAACTGAATTGTTTGAGGCAAGAAATCCAGGTAACCCTGCCGTTGTTTCAGAGATTGATGGTGTTGTTACTTTCGGCGATATCAAACGTGGTAACAGGGAAATCAAAGTTGAAGCCAAAGATGGTATTGTAAAGAAATACCTTGTAACGTTGACGCGCCAGATCCTTGTTCAGGATGGCGACTTTGTAAAAGCGGGTACTCCTTTGTCTGATGGACAGGTAGCGCCTAGCGATATCCTCTCAATCAAAGGTCCTTTCGCTGTTCAGGAATATGTAGTGAATGAGATCCAGGAGGTATATCGTTTGCAGGGTGTTAAGATCAATGACAAGCATATTGAGGTAATCGTTCGTCAGATGATGAGAAAGGTTGAAATCGTTGATCCGGGAGATACACGTTTCCTCGAAGGAGATCTTGAAGACAGACTCGACTTTAACACTGAGAATGACTGGATCTATGACAAGAAATTTGTTGAAGACGCCGGTGATTCAGAAGTACTTCACGTAGGTCAGATCGCAAGTCTTCGTGAAATCAGAGAAGAGAATTCTGTGTTGCGCAGGGCAGATAAGAAAGTTGTTGAATACCGCGACGCACGTCCAGCAACATCTACACCAGTATTGCTGGGTATCACGAAGGCATCACTTGGTACACAGAGCTGGATTTCTGCTGCATCATTCCAAGAGACCACCAAGGTGCTTTCTTCTGCTGCGATCCAAGGTAAAACCGATGATATGCTCGGACTCAAAGAAAATGTCATCACAGGCCACCATATCCCAGCCGGTACCGGACTGAGGGAGTATGAAAACATCCTTTTGGAAGTAAAGAGGAGTACGAACTCCTCCAGACGACACGGGAAGTGATGAGCTTTGACGAAGAAGAGTAAAAATATAAGGGAGCAGATAACTGCTCCCTTTTGATGTTTATAAATAAACCAACACTACAATGAATCAAAAAGCAATCAACATCATACTGGGGGTAGGTCTCGCAGTGTTGATACTCCTTCAGGTAAAAGAAATTGGTAAACCTAAAGTTGCTTCTGGAAATACAGTTGACAGTTCATCGGTTATCAAGCTTGCATACGTTGACCTTGACAGTTTACAGGAAAAATACCTTCTTTACAAGGAGAAAATGCTTGAGTTTGAGAGAAAAAAAGAGTCTGCAGATCGTGACCTGAACAGTGCTTTTCAGCGAATTGAAAACGAGCGTATAGCTTTTGCAAAAAGGGGTGAGTCGATTACACAGGCAGAGTACGAGAATTTCCAACGTTCTTATCAAGGCAAGATGCAAAATCTAGAAGAGCAGAAGCGTTCTATGGAAAATAGCATCGCTATCGAAGGGGCAAAGACGATGGAGGAGCTGAGGTCTAGGATCGATAAGTTTTTACTGGATTACAACAAGACCCGAAAGTACTCTTATATTTTTTCCTATTCCGGTGCGATTAATTTCCTGTTCTATAAGGATACTGCTTTTAATATTACCGATGAGGTGGTAGCTGGATTAAATGCCGAATACAACAAAACGTCCGGCAAAAAATAAAACCTACTTCGAATTACTTAACTTCAATCCCGATTCTTATGGATCGGGATTTTTATTAAATTGACTTATATGGCTGATCAAAATGAGTTTAAACCAAGCTTGGGCCTTCTGGATGCAACCATGGTTGTTGCAGGATCAATGATCGGGTCCGGTATTTTTATTGTCAGTGCCGACATTTCACGAAATCTCGGAAGTGCTGGCTGGATAATATTTGTATGGGTTCTGACAGGATTGATGACCATTAGTGCTGCGCTTAGTTACGGCGAATTAAGTGGAATGTTTCCCAAGGCAGGTGGACAATACGTTTATTTAAAAGAGGCATATAACCCACTCGTGGGATTTCTCTATGGATGGAGTTTTTTTGCTGTGATACAAACTGGTACCATCGCTGCTGTCGGTGTGGCTTTTGCCAAATTCACCGGGTATTTTTTCCCGGTGTTGAACATGCAGGATCAGAACATATTATTCAGCCTGGGCTCCTTGAACATCTATCCTGCACAACTTCTTGCAATCGGAGTTATTGTCTTATTGACCTACGTGAATACGAAAGGTGTCAAAGAGGGTAAAGTCATTCAGACAACCTTTTCTATCTCTAAATTGCTCGCTTTGTTTGGACTTATTCTCTGTGGTTTTTTATTTGTTGAGCACAGCTATTGGTCTGAGAATATGGCGACCGGTTTTTTATCACAAAGATCTATCATCGATGAAAATGGAAGCATCACCTGGGAATCCATAGGGGGTATTACACTGTTGGGTGCCATTGCAGCATCCATGGTTGGTTCTGTATTCAGCAGTGATGCATGGAATAACGTAACATTTATAGCTGGCGAAATAAAAAATCCTAAACGCAATATTGGACTTAGTTTGTTTTTGGGAACATTGATCGTGACCTTGATCTATGTTTCTGCAAATTTGATGTATCTGAATGTGCTACCGATGGATCAGATCGCTAAACCCGAGGAAGATCGTATAGCTGTAGCTGCAGCCAGTGCTATCTTTGGCGCAGCAGGGCGCTCTATAATCGCAGTGCTTATTATGGTTTCCACTTTTGGCTGTATCAATGGATTGGTCATGGCTGGTGCCAGGGTATATTATACCATGTCTCAGGATGGGCTGTTTTTTAAGAAAGCTGGTGTGTTGAATAACAATGCTGTGCCGCAATGGGCCTTGTGGAGTCAGACCGTGGTTGCTTCATTGCTGTGTCTAAGTGGACGCTATGGTCAGCTGTTGGATATGGTCTCTTTTATTGTAGTGATCTTCTATGTGTTGACGATTGTTGGTGTATTTATTCTTCGTAAGAAACGACCAGATATCGAGCGACCATATAAAGCTTTTGGATACCCCTTGTTGCCGCTATTGTATATAGTCATGGGACTTTCATTTTGTTTGCTCCTGATCATATTCAAGCCGGAATATACATGGCCAGGTTTGATCATTACCCTTCTTGGTGTTCCACTTTATTTTCTTGCTGTGCGCAATAGAAATTCTGTTGGATGAAAAAAACAGCGATTATAGTTGCCGGTGGATCAGGCACACGCATGGGCAAGGAATTGCCCAAACAGTTTCTCGCCATTCATGGCAAACCTGTACTTCTTCATTCAGTTGACGCGTTTTTGCGTTCTTTTGATGATATACGCATTGTTCTTGTACTCCCTTCCACCTATTTAGAATACGCCAGAGAATTGGTTGCGTCACATGGTTATGCCAATGATATCATGATCACTGAAGGAGGTGAAACAAGGTTTCATTCTGTGCAGAATGGATTAAAGTGTGTTACTGAACATGGATTGGTGTTTGTGCATGATGCAGTACGTTGTTTAGTCTCGCCTGAACTGATCAAAAGGTGCGCCACAGAGGCCGAGCTGCATGGCTCTGCGATACCGGTAGTTCCTGTACGTGACAGCATCAGAAAGAAGTCAGACGATGGTGAAAGTTCCGTAGTGGTTTCACGGGAGGGTCTTTTCATCGTGCAGACGCCCCAAACATTTTTAACTGATTTTATCCTGCCAGCTTTTGAACTTTCTTATTCTAAATCATTTACTGATGAAGCAAGTGTTGCAGAGGCATATGGACTGAAAGTTCACCTCGTTGAGGGTGAGGAGAAGAACATCAAGATCACTTTTCCAGATGACCTTGAATTTGCTGAGTGGAGGATAGGGTCTTCAAAAAAAAAATAAATAGATTTAATCAGGCTTTACATGCTTGATTCCTGAGGCTCCAATTTTATCGAGGATTTGATGAGCAACCTCGAGTGCCTGATACCCATCCAACTCTGATACTATTGTTTTTGAATTATCACGAATAGAATCCCTGAAGGCGGTTAACTCAGCTTTAATGGCGTTTACCTCATCTACTACAGGATTTTCTACAGCGATCGTTCGGGTTCCATTGGGTGTTTCTATATCAAATGCGAAGAGGTCTTCGGGTTCTTCATTCCCCTTTAGACGTATGATCTCAGTTTTTTTCTCAAGGAAGTCGATGCCGATATACGCATCTTTCTGAAAGAGTCTCATTTTTCTCATTTTCTTCATGGAGATCCTTGAAGAAGTAAGGTTGGCTACGCAGCCGTTGTGAAATTCAATCCGCACATTCGCTATGTCAGGGGTTTCTGTCATGACCGCAACACCACTTGCTGAGATCTGCTTTATTTCGCTATTCACCAAATGAAGAATAATATCAATATCGTGAATCATAAGATCCAGGATCACACTTACCTCTGTGCCACGCGGATTGAACTGTGCAAGCCTGTGTACTTCAATGAACATCGGTTGTAGCTTTCGGCCTTTAAGGGCAAGGAAGGCTGGATTGAATCGTTCAACATGTCCAACCTGGAATTTAACCTTGGCCTCATTGATCAGTTTCAGGAGCTTTTTAGCTTCTTCCATATCATTGGCCATCGGTTTTTCCACAAAGACATGCTTGCTTTTTCTTAAGGCAGTTTCACATACGGAAAAATGGAATTGAGTGGGTGTGACAACATCAGCCGCATCGATCTCATCCATCAATGCATCAATATTTTTAAAGCGGGGGATTCCGAATTTGTGTGTTACCTCTTCAGCAGCTTTATCACTGGGGTCGTAAAATCCAACAAGTTCAACACCCTCGATCTCCATCCAGTTGCTGATGTGAAACTTACCTAAATGGCCTGCTCCAAAAATGCCGACTTTTAACATGCTGATAATTGTATTCGAAGGTAAATAAATCTGACAAAATACCTCGCATTCAAGGCAATTC
The DNA here is from genome assembly GCA_046303675.1 of bacterium. Classification (GTDB taxonomy): domain Bacteria; phylum Bacteroidota; class Bacteroidia; order Chitinophagales; family Chitinophagaceae; genus Pollutibacter. Next base: position 18,003 of record JBKCFW010000123.1, on the reverse strand, counting down.
GATGAGATCCTCTTTATCGTTTATCACTCATTTTCAGGCTAAAGACCTCTATTTTCTAAATATAAACGATATTGCACCAATGAAAAAAATCATCATTACCATAGATGGTTGGTCATCATGTGGGAAAAGTACCATGGCCCGTCAAATGGCCAAGGAACTCAATTATATCTTCATTGATTCTGGTGCCATGTACCGTGCCATCGCTTTGTATTTCATTAGACATCGTGTCAACATACATGATCAACAGCATATCGTGTCGGCTCTTGGTAAGATCAATCTCTCTTTTAATATTAATAATAACAATGGCAATAATGAGATCTTTTTGAATGGCGAAAATGTAGAGCCTTATATCCGGGATATGGAGGTAGCTTCTAAAGTAAGTGAAGTGGCAGCCATCAGAGAGGTGAGAGCGTTTGCTGTTGCTCAACAGCGAATAATTGGTAGAAGCAAAGGCATCGTGATGGATGGAAGGGATATTGGTACGGCAGTTTTTCCTGAGGCTGAGTTAAAGATTTTCATGACAGCAGATAATGAAGTGCGTATACAAAGACGCTACAAAGAATTGCTTCAAAAAAATCCGATGATCACGATGGAAGAGGTGAAAATAAATCTTGAATCAAGGGATCATGCTGATTCTAATCGTGAAATATCGCCATTGCGCAAAGCAGATGATGCGCTTGTGCTTGATAATAGTAATCTTACACCGGAAGAACAGCTTGAACTTGCACTAAGTTGGGCCAGAGAAAGAATGGCCGGCTGATCAGTTCCAAACTGGGACCATTTGATCAATTGATGTTGCGGTTGGATAAAATGATGCAAGTTTTCTTATCACGGATTCTACAATGGCATCGGGACAAGAAGCACCGCTGGTGATTAGAATCGTTAATTTTTCTTTTTGTGGCAGATATCCTGACTTGATGTACTCCTCATGTGTTTGCCAGTTGAATCCCATTATTTCTTCTATTGAAAGAATATCTTTTTCAGACTCTATAAAATATGTTGGCAAATGGTGTTCGCAAAGTTCTACAAGATGTGAGCTGTTGCTGCTTTTTCTCCCTCCGATCACTATAGCAAGATCTGCATCCTGTTCAAGCAAATGTTTAACAGCTGTCTGATTGTCATTCGTGGCATAACATAAGGTGTCTCGCGTATCAGCAAACCTATCTGAAATGTTGCCTTGCGTGAGTTCATATTTCTTCATCATGACCTCTTTCAAGTAATCTGCTATCTCTTGTGTGTCAGTCGCTAACATTGTCGTTTGGTTCACCACTCCAAATCGCGCCAGGTCTTTTTCTGGATTGAATCCTTCGCTGAACCTGCCTTTAAATATCTCGTAGAAATCTGTGGTTGTTTTTTCGCCTGTAATGACTTCCCCGAGCAGCACCGCTTCTTTCATATCATTGATGATCAAAGTAGGAGCATGAGCGTCACTGTGTGAAAATGTGGCTCTTGTCTCTTCATGGCTTGGTTTACCATGTACCACTATACTGTATCCTTTTTGAGCGATTTGTTCTGCGCGGTTCCATACTTTTTCTACAAAAGGACAAGTGGTATTGTATCGTTCAATCTGAATGCCTATTGATGTCAGTTTATGCTCGATCTCAATCGTGGTGCCGAAAGCCGGTATAATAACGATATCGTCTATGGTTAATTCTTCAAATGGAATGATCTGTTTGCCTTTTGTATCCATCAGGAATTTCACACCCCTTGCCAGGAGGTCATCGTTGACAAATGGATTGTGGATCATTTCACTCAATAGAAAGATTCGCTTACCCGGATTTTCTTCAACTGTCCTGAATGCTATTTCAATCGCATTTTCAACGCCATAACAAAATCCAAAGTGACGCGCGAGGTAGATCTTCAGTGAACCAAAATCCAGCAGGGTAGGAGTGAAGTCTTTCTTTAATTTATCTTCTTCTTTCCTTTGTTTTTTTATGGAGGCTATAAGCGGACTCCTATAGCCAGTGGGTATGGTGAACTGTTTCATGTATCTTTCAAAGTTACGATATCAAATAACATGATGAAGGAATAAAGGTTCATTGCTTTTGCCTAACTCACAGCTGTTTTCATATTCATTCAGTAAATTACAGGCATGCTGACTAAACATGAAACTGTTTCCTGGGCTTGTAGAACGAATATTTATGAGGTTAATCTAAGACAGTACACACCGGAAGGTACGATCAATGCTTTTAGGTCTCATCTTACGCGTCTATATGATATGGGTGTTGAGGTTCTCTGGTTCATGCCACTGACCCCCATCAGTGTTAAAAACCGAAAGGGTACCCTTGGGAGCTATTATGCTTGTTCAAGCTATACATCCATCAATCCGGAGTACGGAACGAGAGAAGATTTTAGATTGCTTGTTGTTGAAGCGCATGAGCTGGGAATGAAGGTGATCATAGATTGGGTAGCCAATCATACGGGTTGTGATCATGAGTGGACAACTTCAAATCCTGAATTCTACAAGGTGAATGATCAGGGTGAATTTTATGATGCACATGGATGGGATGATGTGATAGATCTTGATTACTCAAACCACGACATGCGAACTACCATGCTCTCGGCGATGTACAAGTGGATAGTTGATTTTGATATAGATGGATTTCGATGCGACATGGCCATGCTTACCCCTGATGATTTTTGGCATCAGGCAAGAACTCAATTGGACAGGTGTAAACCTTTGTTCTGGTTTGCTGAACTTGACCCCCTTGAGCATCCTTCATACATGACAGTTTTTGATACTGCCTACACCTGGCGTTGGATGCATGCCACACAAGAATTTCGCAGTAATGATTCACATCACATCCATCTCTTACGTGAAGTGTTGAATGTATATCATCATGCTCCTTTCTCTGATTCCTGTTTAGCCTGGTTTACGAGTAATCATGATGAGAACAGTTGGAACGGAACAGAGTATGAGAAGTATGAAGAAATGGCTATTCCATTGGCAGTTTTCTCAGCAACGTGGAAAGGGATACCGCTTTTATATAGCGGACAGGAATTGCCCAATCACAAAAGATTGTCATTTTTTGAAAGAGATACGATTGAATGGACAACCGCTCCATCTTTACATGAATTTTATCGATCCCTGTTTGAGCTTAGAAGGAAGCATGAAGCATTTGTTTGTTCAGCAGATTCTGATAATTGCCAGCCTGTTCACAACAGTGTAGATCACCACGTACTCAGCTTTATAAGATCATTTGGTGAGGATCAGGTTTTGGTGATCATCAATTTCTCAGTGTATGCACTCTCTGCAGTTCAAGTGGATCATAAAATGATAAGAGGAAGCCTCACCGAATGGTTTTCATCTGGTACAAAGAATTTTGATGACCACCCGCAGTATTTTGATCTCCCTGCCTGGGGATTTCAGGTTTGGGTTAAATAAAAAAGGCCCCTTGCGGGGCCTCTCCGATATGTCGATAAATTTTATTCACTAAGCTCGATAGGATATTGATAGAGTCCGTCATATCCGGGATAGAATCCTTCAAATAGTACTTTCGCAGGTGATTTCGCCATGGCAGCATTCAACTCGTCTATATTTTTTACTTCTGTGCCATTTACTTTTAGGATCACAAATCCATCCCTCATTCTGGTTTGGTCATCGATCAGTCCGGATCTTATCTTGGTAACGATAACACCGCCTTTTATCTTGAATTCAGCGGCCTTCTTGCTGTCTAAATTCTGTAACTCTGAACCTAGTCTATCAGACACTGTGTTTTTAACAATGTCATAGCTTCCTGATTTGTTCTTTAAAGCCACTGACGCCGTGTACTCTTTGTCATCACGTTTGTAGGTTACGGTGATCTTGTCGCCAGGTTTGTAACCGGCGATCTGCTCAACCATTTCACTTCCTGTTGTTACTTTGACTCCGTTGACCTTTGTGATGTAGTCGCCCGCTTTTATGTTGGTGCCTGAAACAGCACCATCTTTGGCAACTTCCATGACCAGCACTCCTTGTCCTTCCTTGTAATTGAGTTTGGTCTTTTCAGACTCAGGAGCATTCTCTGGCAGATAGCTGATTCCCAGATAAGCTCTTTGTACTGTGCCATATTGCAGAAGGTCGTTGATGATTTTCTTTACAATGTTAACAGGTATCGCATAAGAGTATCCTGCGTAGGCTCCTGTTGGTGATGCAATTGCAGAGACGATCCCTACAAGTTCACCTGTTGTGTTCACCAATGCACCGCCAGAGTTGCCCTGGTTTACAGCAGCGTCAGTTTGGATGAAAGATTCAATTGGCGTGTTGCTTTTTCTAGAATTTAGCCCCAGGGTCCTGGCTTTTGCACTTACAATACCTGCGGTTACGGTGGTTTCAAGGTTAAGCGGATAACCCACAGCAAGAACCCATTGTCCCAACTTCAAATAATCAGAATTTCCATATAGCAGAAATGGCAGTCCCTTCTCTTCGATCTTGATCAGTGCAAGGTCACTGCTTGGGTCTGCTCCGATCACCTTAGCCTTGTATTGTTTTTTATTATTTAATGTTACATTCAGTTCACTTGCCTGGTCGATCACATGATTATTGGTAACGATGTACCCATCCTCGCTAATGATCACCCCTGAACCACTTGCACGCTGAGGCATACTGCGTGTTTGGGGGCCGCCGAAGAAATCTTCAAAAAAATCGTCTCCAAAAAAATCACTGAATGGACTTCTTCTTGTCCTGGGTAGGTTGTTGCTGGCCTGGTTGTCACCAATCACGGTGGTAATGTGAACCACTGCCGGAACCGCGGCCTGTGAAGCCGGCTGAAAATCCACAGGCTGTCCTGGTACATTTAAATTACTGTCATAAAATCCAGCATAGCTCGCAGGTAGTTTTCCGTTGCTTATTTGTATTGCTGCTGGTTTACGTACAAACGAATCATATGCAAACATTGCCGCTGTTGAAGTTGCTGCACTGATCAGCACTACCGTTAATGTCTGTTTGATGTTCATAAATATTTGTTTTCTTTTGGTTAATTATACAATTTTTGTGCCTAAACACTTTGCAAATAAGCAAACATGACTGAATTTCAGTCACAATGTCACTCTAATTAACAATTCCTTATACGGCTTGTTTACCTACCCTTGAAATTACCCAAATTTTTAAATCGATCAGGCTTGTAATCCGGAAAGAAATTCCATGGTATCTACTCCGTCAGGAAAGTCTGTCAGTCCAGGCTGCTGTGCCTTTCCAAATGGCAGATGTCCATGTCCTACAAGACACTGAATCTTGTTTGGGTCAATTGCTGCTTCAGCTTCAGCCTTGCTTGAGTAAAATTGGTAGTGAAGCTGAGAGATGGGCGAAAATGGACTTTCATTTTCTATCAACACAATAGAGTCATTACTCATGTAAAACTTATTGTTGAGGATAGATATGGTTAGCTGATAGTCAAAGTTATTTCTGTATTTCTCATGGTCGCGATAATGGTCGTATTTTCTAAGCACATTCAGCAACGGAACAAAGTTGTAGTCTAGCGGAACCTTGATTTGTGTCACATTTCTACAACCAAGTCCGAAGTAAAGTTGTATGTCATCAGCCAAGAGGTTCAATTCTTCCTGGGTCTCAGATCCATCCAGGATCGCTATGGATGTGCGATTCTTTCTAATGATGTGGGGATATTTCTTGAAATAATACTCAAAATATCTGGCACTGTTGTCGCTTCCCGTGGCAATGTATGCATCACAACCTTTGAGCATCTCATCAAACTTCACCCATTCCAATATTTGATTGTCTAACCGGACAGCAACATCAACGATCATTTTCATCAATATGGTGTCTTTGCCCGAGAGTTTTATTCTTTGTCGATATCCAGATAAAAAAACGGATAAAAAATCATGAAATCCAACATAAGGAATATTACCAGCCATCACTATGCCAATGGTTTTTTCAAGGTTGTATTTATCCTGAACCTGATATTTCAAAGCAAAATCATCTAACATGACCGGGTCCAACATATGCTCAGCGATCTGAATTCCGGCATGGAGGGTATACTCCGGAGTAAACCATTTGTTTTCAAGATATGCCCTGGATCTTATCTCCTGGTATTCTTCGGAGTCTGACTTCAGGAATTCGCCCACGGCGACCATTAACTCTATACGTTTTTTTAAATTCATTTTCTATATTTCAGATCATTCAGTTATCTTTATCTTACAATTTCAGTGCAAAAATAGATCCAATTTTAACCGCAAAAAAACTCAAAAATTATGGCTATCAAGATTACTGATGAATGTATCAACTGCGGGGCCTGTGAACCCGAGTGTCCAAATAATGCGATCTATGAAGGTGGAGTAGAGTGGGCGGTCTCTGATGGCACTTCAGTTAAAGGTTCTTTTTCACTTTTCGATGGTTCTGAAGTGGATGCCGATCAGAAGAATGTTCCCGTCAGCAATGATACCTACTACATTGTCCCAAATAAATGCACTGAGTGCCAGGGCTTTCATGAGGAGCCACAATGTGCTGCTGTATGTCCGGTTGATTGTTGTGTGCCTGATGAGATGTACAGAGAGACCGTGGAAGAATTGATGGCAAAGAAAGAGAAGCTACATCTGTAATTCATTCAAGCTTGAGATAAAAAGGTGAAGACATACAGTATGACTTCACCTTTTCTTGTATTATAATCCGCATATTCTTAAATTAGTTGTTGTCAATTTCACATCCATGCGTAAGCCAGTTATAGCATTTGTCACAGGCGGTTATTCTTCAGAAGCAGTGATCTCGTATAAGAGTGCGATCACCATTCAACATCATCTTGATACAGATCGTTTTGATGTATATAGAATTGATATCACGCCTCAAAAGTGGTTTTATATGACTCCTGAGGGTATCGAAGTGCCTGTCATCTGGGATGACTTTTCCCTCAATATTCAAGGAGTAAAAGTCACTTTTGATGCCGTTTTTATTGGAATACATGGTACGCCTGGAGAAGATGGGAAGCTTCAAGGTTATTTTGATCTGGTTGGCTTACCTTATACATCGTGTGATGCTACAACATCCTCTATTACCTTCAATAAGCGATATACCGTTGCGGTTGCGGGTGCTTCAGGTTTTCATGTCGCCAGATCCGTGCTGCTCTTTAAAGAAACGTACGCAGACAATATGCATGCTGTGGATGAATTAAAGTTGCCTGTTTTTGTTAAACCCAACAATGGTGGGTCGAGCATAGGCATGAGTAAAGTTAGTAAGACAGAGGATCTTGACCTGGCAATTGAAAAGGCTTTCAGAGAGGATGACCAGGTGCTTGTTGAAGAATTTATCAAAGGCCGAGAATTTACCATTGGTGCGTTTAAGTCGTCGGGTAAGGTGATCACCCTGCCATTTACAGAGATCATCACACAGAATGAGTTTTTTGACTTTGAAGCCAAATATCAAGGAAAATCGGAAGAGATAACGCCTGCGATATGCAGTGAAGAGGTAAGTAAGAAAATCAGGCAAGCTGCTTCAGGGATATACAGGGTATTCAATTGCCGCGGCGTGGTTAGGATGGATTTCATTTACAACGAACATGAACAGCTCCCTTACCTGCTTGAGATCAATACCGTACCCGGACAAAGTGAGGCGAGTATTATCCCGCAACAAGTTGCGGCCATGGGACTTTCCTTAAAAGAGTTCTACAGTGTGCTCATCGATGAAGCTTTGGCAATGCTGAAAAAAAATTAGAATGAATTTTTCTTTTATAACAAATAAACCGCTCTGGCAAAATATACTGGCTGGAATCTTGACTTCCATTGCCTTGGTTGGTTTTTTTTTGATGCTATTGAATGTACTTACAAATCATGGGGATTATCTTACCGTGCCTGATGTAAAAGGATTGCGTTACAATGAAGTCATCGCCGATCTTGAACAGAAAGGTTTTGAGGTAGTAGTTCAGGATTCGATCTACATTGATACACTCGGGCCCAATATCATCATCAAACAAAGTCCGGAGCCCGAGGCAACCGTTAAGGTCAATCGTGTCGTATACCTCACTGTGAACTGTGTTGTCCCTCCAACCATTGCCATGCCAAATTTGATCGGAATGAGTTTCCGCAATGCGATCCTGGAGCTAAAATCTGTTGGATTGAATTTAGGGGATACTACTTTCATTCCTGACATAGCAAAAAATGCAGTCAAGGATCAACTTGCAGATGCGAATTCGATAAAGCCTGGCACTCCTGTCAGGATGGGAACTAAGATAGATCTGTTGATTGGATCAGGACTTATTGGTGAACTGGTACCTGTCCCTGATTTGTTCGGACTTACCTATGCTGAGGCCAAAGTTGTTTTGGAGGTAAATGGACTGAACACTGGTGTTGTTCTTTTGGACGAAAATGTTTCTGATACTTCTGCGGGATTTATCTACTGGCAAAATCCTATGCCTTACAATGATCAACAAATGGTCAATGAGATAAGGTCGGGCCAACTATTGGATATTCGATTGAGCGCTTCGAGGCCTGAGAAGAAATTGACTGCAGGCCAGCCAGCCAACCAATAGCATCAATAATGCGTATATTTGAAATATGAAAACAATTGATGTACATCAGCTAAAGTCAAAAATTGAGACAGAACCAAACCTTCATCTCGTGGATGTGAGGGAACCTGCTGAACACGATGAGTTTAATGTTGGAGGTATTCTACTCCCGCTCGGCGATATCAGGGTAGGTGATGTTGAGTCTATTGAGTCACTCAAAGATCAGGAAGTTGTACTTTACTGCCGAAGTGGAAATCGAAGTGGTCAGGCTGCATTGATCCTGGAGTCTATGGGTTTTACCAATGTGATCAATGTCGTTGGTGGTATGCTTTCATGGAAAGAGAATTTTCCAGGCTGATCTACTTCTGACCAAGATCAGTAAGTCCTTTTTTCAACATGGCTTCGACAAGCCCCTTGCTGAATTTTTCTATCGAAGGCGGATTGATCGTTTTTGTTTGCACTGACCAGAGTAAAGTTTCACTTTCTGCGTCAAAAAGATTGCCCTCCATAAAATAACTTTTATCTGTCACATAGTATCCTGGGTCATACATATAAGGATACCAATAGGAATAGAAGCCCCAAAATCTCAGTCCATAACCTGGGTATGGGCCATAATATCCCATGCCTCCACGTATATATCTTGTTTCACTTTCTTTGTCAGTGAGCGTTATTGTAAAGATCAAATTACATTTCAACTCATTGATCTTGTTCATCATCATTTCTCTTGGTGTCGCTTCACCTTTCCCGAAAGTCGGAGGAAAGTAATCCCAGCTTCTTTCAACTTTTAGTCCATATGTTTTAGCTGCATTGCTCATCTCTTCCTCAAGATGAGTGCGTACGTGAGGGTTGCTGACAAGTGCAGCTACAAAAATTTTATCATACTTGACATTTGATGTAAAGTCTTTGTTTGTCCAAGAGGAAGTAACCTTATTTGCTGGTCCACATCCAATGCATGCCATCAGCATCCATAGGGCAAGCATGCGAAACGTATTTAAAGGGAGTATCATGTTACAATTTATTGCAACATACACTACGTCATCTTCGTTTTATTTGTTGTCAGCAATAATTAGTGTTCATTAATGCTCTTTTGCAATATTTAGAGTTTCTTAGAGATTAATATTCACGCCAAACATAACATTTCTCTCAGCCATCGGATAGTAAAAGTTATTCCTGATAAGGTCACGTCCATAAAAGTATGAATAGGTATAGCCATTTGGTGCGTACAGCTTGTTCCAAATGTTATATACTTGTAAGATGACGTCAATTGATTTTATACCTTTTGGTGTGAACGTGTAATTAAATTGAAGATCCTGAACGAAATAGGCTGCGAGACTTCTATCTTTTCTTGATGTATTGTCAAGATATTGCCGGCTTACATATTTTGTTAAAAGATTTATTTGGAAAGCGCTGCTCACCTTTGCTGATAACGCAGCATTGTACACTAATGCAGGGGAGAAAGCTAAATTTGTTCTATCGTAGTTAAATACTTGTTGACCGCCATCGTCATAATCATCAACATATTCTGAAATTGATCTGATCTTATTTTGACTTAAAGCCAAGTTGTTATTAAAAGTTAGCCATTTCAGAATAGCGATCTGGGCCTCCAGTTCAATTCCTGAGCGATAACTGTTTGGAATATTAGTTCGGGTATATGCACCTACATCATTTATTTTACCTGTGAGTACCAGCTGATTTCTATAATACATGTGATAGAGTGTGGCAGAAAGTTTGATTTGGTCAAATGTTTTGTCTATTCCTATTTCAATATCATGCAATGTTTCATGTTTGGGTATCTCAGTGGTTCCCGCCTCAAAATCATCTCGGTTTGGTTCTTTGTTTGCCATTGCATAGGATATATAAGCGTTGTATCCATTTTTGTTATATCTCAAACCTGCCTTTGGATTTATGAATAGCCATTTGTTATCTATCCTGACTCCCGGATTATTCCTGAAACCACCGATCTTATAATGAACGTTTCTGATCTGTACATCTCCAAAAAGAGACACCAATCCAACTTTTTGTATCCACTTTCCAAACAGATGTTGCTCGATCTTTTTCGCATCAAAGTCATACCATCTATGATCTTTCGGGGCACCATTAGAAGCCCAGATTATTTTTCCAAAATGTCCGCCATCATATACGCTGTTACCTCCACCCAAAATGACCTCTTTTTTCTCCTTTTTCAGCTGGAAAGAAAAGTTTGTTCCGTAATATAGGTTGTCCAACCATAACTGTCTTATGAAGTCTGAGGTGCTGACCTGATTGCCATTGATGGTTTGATCGGCTAATTGATACGTAGCATATTCTTGCTCTGATTTGTATTGTTCGTAGTGTCCTTCGCCGGTAGTTGCAAATAAAGCAGTATTGAATTTCCAGTTGCTGTTTATTTTCTTGTTGTAAAACAATTGATAATGTGTTTGCTGGTAGTTGTCGGTTTCGTTTTCATATGGTGATCCGGGTTTCTCTGTTCCCGCACTGTTAAATCTTCGATTGGTATTTATCAATTCCTCGCTAACTCCATTCCATGCCTGATATGTTTTTTCTTTTCCTGAGAAGATATTCAATCGAAGAGAAGAGTTCTCCTTAATGCTAGCTGTAGAAATATAGAATGATTTTAGGTCGCTCTTGGCCCTCTCGATGTATCCATCACTGTATATGGATGATAATCTTACATCTATAGTATAGCGGTTGTTAATCAGCCCTGTTCCAGCCTTAAGTGTATTTTTTCTTGTGTTGTAGGAGCCAATGCTATTGCTGATTGTTCCATATGCCTTGGGTTCAATTTCGTTGGTGAGTAAATTTACTGTTGCGCCAAATGCTCCTGTACCATTGCTGCTTGTCCCTACACCACGTTGAACCTGAATGCTATTTGTAGAGGATAGAAAGTCTGGAAGATTTACCAGGAAAACACCCTGAGACTCTGCATCATTGTAAGCAATACCATTCAGCGTGAAATTGATCCTTGTCGGATCTGTACCCCTGATGCGAATTCCCGTGTATCCTATTCCATTTCCTGCATCTGAGTTGATCACTGCACCAGGCACCTGATTGAGTATAAAGGGGATATCCTGGCCAAGATTATTCTTTTCAATTCTGTTCTTCAGGATCATGGTTTGCGTAAAGGGATATTCAGTTCCTGCCCTTACAGCCCGTATCTCAATAGGAGGCATGAGGGTTGAAGGTCCTCCTTTTACTGTTAGTGTATCATTGGTTTTTTTTGATGAAACATCTTGTGCTGTAATAGCATTGCTGATCAGTAGCATCAACACGATCAGAAACTGATTTTTCATAATGTTTTTGTTTTACTGATGATGAATGTGATCAGATCAGGGTGACAAAAACAGGAAAAGCAAGATGATGGGAGTCTTTCCTTCCCTGCGCAGGCATTATCCTGATCAGGTTCTACGGGTGTTGTCTCAGCCCTTTTCAGAGCACCCCGGGAACGTCACAAAACTAATCAAACTATTATTATCCAATCAAAAAAGAATTGTTTTTTTATTTTTAATGTAACTTTTACATGATTAATTCGTTTTTATATAGCATATGACTACAAAAATTATTACTATGAAATATACACTGTTAATCTCTTTTCTTTTCTCTTGTGTTTTTCTTAGTGCTCAATCTACTAAACAGGTGAATGACCCGAATGCTGAACAACGTGAACTTGGTAGCTTTTCCAGCATATTGATTAAAGGTCCGTTTACTGTCTTTTACTCAAAAGGGACAGCATGTACGGTAGCGGTCAGTGCAGGATCTCAAGACATGCGTGATAAAATTGAGACTAAAATATTTGGCTCACAGCTTTCAGTTAAATTTTCTGACAGAGGTATCGACGGGATATTTAAAAATCAAAAATTGAGACTGTATGTGTCTGCTCCGAATTTAAGTGGTATCGAATGTGCTGGTGCTGTTGATTTTGTGATTGTTGATGTGTTGAATTCAGACGATCTTTTGCTCAACTTCAGTGGATCCAGTGACATCAAAGGTAAAATTGAGGCCACAAGGTTGAAAGCAAATTTCTCCGGTGCATCTGATCTCGATATTTCAGGTTCAGTAAAGCATGCGAATATTGTTTTATCAGGGGCGGGGGATTGTGATGCACTTGAGTTAAAGGCCAATGAAGCCGATGTTAAAGCATCTGGGGCCTCTACGATTCGTATACATGCACTGGAATCACTCAAGGCTGTTGCTTCAGGTGCAAGCAAGATCATTTATTCGGGTGATCCATCAAAGGTTGATCGTTCTTCTTCAGGAGCCTCATCAGTTAGGAAGCTGTAGTGTTGAGCATAAAAGTCTCCGCGCAAAGACAAAAAAATAGGCAACTGCTATGTTGCCTTTAGTTGCGAAGGCTGGGATCCCAACCGCAGGTTGGCAGGCCTGCCTGCCGGCAGGCAGGGAACTTGCGACCTTCGGTAAAATATTCCCAATTTTTACAAGACTATAAGAACTCCTGCTTTGATAGATTAGTTAATGCAAAAAAATAGGCAACTGCTATGTTGCCTTTAGTTGCGAAGGCTGGGATCGAACCAGCGACCTTCGGGTTATGAGCCCGACGAGCTACCGCTGCTCTACTTCGCGGTGCAAATCTACGCTTAAATCTATTATGTTCAAAACAATTTTTACTGTGTTACCTTTGCCGCAGATATGCGTTCAGGTTTTGTAAATATTGTAGGTAAGCCCAATGCCGGTAAAAGCACTTTATTGAATGCTTTGGTCGGGGAGAAACTTGCAATTGTTTCATCCAAAGTGCAAACAACAAGACATCGGATACGTGCTTTTTTGAATTCCCCAGATTATCAGATCGTGTTTTCAGATACACCTGGTGTTATTGAGCCCAAGTACAAGTTGCATGAAAAAATGATGGCCGCCGTAAGGTCAAGCATGGAGGATGCCGATGTTTGTCTTTTGGTGGCTGACATCAGGGACGACTTTACAGAACTTGATATCATGTTCACCTCATTGAAATTACGTGTCCCTTCAATTTTGGTTCTTAATAAATGTGATCTCGTAAAAAAAGACCGAGTTGCTGAGGCGTTGAATTTTTTCAAGGATAAACCATATTGTAAACAAATCATACATATATCTGCTTCAGGAAAGCAACGATTGAATGATCTGCTCGACACGATCGTATCAATGCTTCCTGAAGGAGAGCCTTTTTATGATCAGGATGATCTGACAGATCTTCCTACAAAATTTTTTACCGGTGAACTTATTCGTGAGAAATTATATGAATTGTTTGAAGAAGAGATCCCTTATCAGTCCACAGTGATGATTTCAAAATTTGAAGAAAAAGTCAATCTCACACGTATTACGGCTGTGATCGTTGTGCAAAGGGAATCTCAAAAAGCCATCATTTTGGGTACCGGGGGTGCAATGATTAAAAAGTTGGGAACAATGTCTAGGATATCAATTGAGCAGTTTCTTGACAGAAAAGTATATCTCGAGCTGTTCGTCAAGGTTCGTAACAATTGGAGAAATAATGAATTGTACTTAAATGAGTACGGTTATAATTAGCATGTATTGCTGAATCAAACATAATTATGGCAGGATTTACGTTAGCTATTGTAGGAAGACCAAATGTCGGTAAAAGTACCTTTTTTAATCGCTTGCTTGAGCAAAGGAAAGCAATCGTTGAAGATACGCCGGGTGTTACGCGTGACAGGCAATATGGAATTTCAGAGTGGAATGGTAAGTCTTTTAATATTATAGACACCGGAGGTTTTGTTCCCGATAGTGTTGATGTGTTTGAAAGCGAGATCCGTAAACAGGTATTGATCGCAGTTGAAGAAGCAAATGCCCTCGTGTTTATGTGTGATGTTACTACAGGCATTACAGGGTTGGATGAAGCGATGGCCCGAATTTTACGTCAATCAAAAAAGCCGGTATTTCTGGTGGTGAATAAAGTGGATAATAGTGAGAGAATGCTTGATGCTACTGAATTTTATTCACTTGGTTTTGAAAAAACATTTTTTCTTTCATCCATTTCAGGAAGTGGCACAGGTGAATTGCTCGATGAAGTAGCTTCTCTCATAACAGTGGATGCAGAGGAGATTGATGCTACACTTCCTCGATTTGCAATTATTGGTCAGCCAAATGTTGGTAAGTCATCTCTATTGAATGCGCTGGTAGGAGAGGAAAGAACTATTGTGAGTGACATTGCCGGAACAACCAGGGATACTATTCACACTCATTACAAACTTTTTCAGAAAGAGTTTATTCTTATCGATACTGCCGGGATTAGAAGAAAGAACAAGGTGCATGAAGACCTGGAATTCTATTCCGTTATTCGTGCGATCAAGGCGGTTGACGAAGCTGACGTATGTCTGATGATGATCGATGCTGAAAAAGGCATTACTCAGCAAGACTTAAATATCTTTTCTCTCGCCGTAAAAAAGGGAAAGGGAATTGTCTTTTTGGTGAATAAATGGGATACAGTTGAGAAGGTTACCAATACTGCAAAAGAATATGAGAAAGAACTGAAGTCGAGGCTTGCACCTTTTACCGATATCCCAATTCTCTTTATATCTGCAAAAGAAAAAACCCGTGTTTTCAAAGTAATAGAGACGGCGTTGGATGTGTTTGAAAACAGGAACAGGAAGATCCCTACATCATCTCTTAATGAAACCATGTTGAAGGCGATAGAGAACTATCATCCTCCTGTTGTCAGGGGAAACAGTGTGAAGATCAAATATGTTACACAGTTGCCAACTGCAGTACCAAGCTTTGCATTCTTTACCAATTACCCTGATGATATTAAAACGCCTTATAAAAATTATCTTGAAAATAAATTGCGTGAAAGCTTTTCATTAAAAGGCGTCCCTGTAAGGATCTTTTTTAGGAAGAAATAACAAGAGAGGCGACTAAAAAGTCGCCTCCGAATGCCCTTAACCCAAAAACAATCCTTAAAACTTGTAATAAGCTCCGAGTAGTATACTTGTAGCACTTGATCGCTCTGCGCCAATTTTAGTTGAGTACACGTTGTTTGTTGCAGATTCAATTCTTACCTCTGGAACGATCATGATCGGACCAACTTTCACATTTGCTGAGATGGTATTTGCAAAGATGGTTGCTCCGTATGGTGCTGCGCCCATCGCCGCGAGTTGAAATTCATCGTCAAATAATTCTGACCTGAGTGTAAAGCCTAAGTTTTTGACAGGGTCAAAATTAAGATAGGCTGCAGTTCCCCACCAAGATTTTGCATCACCATATGTATTGGAGGCGTTTGGCGTCTTTACGCTTGTTGTCGTTGCATTCAGACCAACATTGAATTGGTCATTAACTTTTCCGGTGAGAACCAGGTCAAATTGTCTGGTTTTTGCTTTATCTGTTGGTCGCTGACCTCCAACATAGTTGAGGTATACTTTCACGTTCTCACTGATCGCCTGGCTGAATTGAAACAGCAACGCTTTTTTGTTTGGATTGGGGGAATTTCTGTAATCAGTTGGATTAGCTACACCTATCATAAATCCAGTTCCCCCGAATGTGAAGTCAGACTTCACACCTGTATGAAGAAAAGGTCCATACGAAAACATGTAAGACATGCTATAGTTTCTGTTACCATGCGGATCCAATAGTTCATATCCGACATGTGTGGCCCATGTGCCGGCAGTGATCTTAAGCCAGTCTGCAGCGGCATAAGCGCCGTACAATTGTTTCACATATTTGAATGCACCTTTATCATTGTATGCGAATTCTTCAGCTCTTTTGCCGATACCAAGATCCGCAGTGAAGCTGAATTTTTTTATGTTGTAATCGACCTTAGCAGATACCATGCCCAACGCCAATTTCCCGGTAGTGTTTGTAAAACTTGTTCGGTTATTCGATAATGATTCATTTAGATCTGATCTGAAGTAGCCATCGATTGATCCGCTAAAGGTAAAGTTTGATTTTTTTTCTTCTGCCGCCGAAGAAGTGGTGTCTGTTTGTGATTTTACTGAAATTGAGAGAATAAGTGCACATGCGATTTGTGAAATTCTTCGTATCATTGGTTTGGTTTTTAGTTCTAAAAGGGGGTATGGCAGAGGTGAGTGTTCTAGTCCAACATCACCTTGCGCTGTACCCTCATTTTTGTTAATAATTATTCATTTCTTTTTTTATCCTTTTTGTGGATTTCTGCCATACTTCTCAGCATGTTGGGTTTGATCCAGACCCAATTCTTCTTCTTCTTCGCTTACACGTAGCGGCTGAATTATATTGATGAATTTGAAGATCAAGAAAGAAACTACAAAAGAATAAATTACAGCAACACCCATGGCCTTTAGCTGGGTATAGAAGAATGAAGCATTTCCATAAAATAATCCCTCATTGCCTGCAGCATTTACAGCCTTGGTAGCGAAAACACCTGTCAGGATCATTCCAACGATTCCACCTAAACCATGACAAGGGAATACATCAAGTGTATCATCCAAGGTAGATTTTTGTTTGAGCTGTACTGCGATATTTGAAATGATTGCTGAAACTACTCCAATAAATATACTTTGAGGTATACCTACAAATCCAGCTCCGGGAGTGATGGCCACAAGTCCAACCACAGCACCTATACAGAATCCCATTACTGAAGGTTTTTTACCTCTCATTACATCAAAGAACATCCATGAAAGTCCAGCTGCAGCCGCAGCAATATTTGTTGTTGCAAATGCAGAAACTGCCAGTCCATTTGCACCCAATGCAGATCCAGCATTAAATCCAAACCATCCAAACCAAAGTAAACCGGTTCCAATGAGTACATAAGGGACATTTGCAGGAGGAATTTCTGCTCCCTCAAGATGAGCTTTTCTTCTCTTCAAAACCAATGCACCAGCAAGCGCTGCACAGCCTGCTGAAATATGGACAACCGTACCTCCGGCAAAATCAAGTGCGCCCAATTTAAAGAGGAATCCATCTGGGTGCCAGCTCCAATGGGCTAGGGGGGCATATACCAGAATGCTGAAGAGAATGGTGAACAGGATGTACGATGTAAATTTTACACGCTCTGCCACTGCTCCTACCACCAATCCTGGTGTGATGATGGCAAACATCAATTGAAACAAGGAAAACAGTGTTTTGGGTATGGTTGGAGCGAGACTCCAAGGTGCAGTGTTATTTACATCTTTAAAAAAGAGGTGTGTCATCGGATTGCCAACAAATCCTCCAATTGATTCCCCAAAACAAAGACTGTAGCCGAATGTGATCCAGATGACACTGACCACTCCGGAGGCTACCACACTTTTGATCATGGTTGAGATCACATTCTTTCTGTGAACCATTCCGCCATAGAAGAAAGCCAGTCCAGGGGTCATTAAAAACACCAATGCGGTTGCAATCATCACCCAGGTGGTATCTGCTCCATTATATACTCCTTCAGTGTCTTCAAAATTGGGCAGTACAGGAACAAAGATTGCTAATGCTGCAATCAAAGCCAGAACAAGGAAAGGTAATTTGTCTCTTAGTACTTTCGGATTCATTAGTTTCGGGTTTTGGTTAAAAAATTTATAAATATTTATCCCAAAACTAATAATTCGTAACCTATAAATGGTATTTATATATGTATATAAATAAATGTAATATGAAATATTAAAACATAAAACATTGTAAA
>JBKCFW010000122.1:0-11635 GCA_046303675.1 bacterium | reverse complement strand
GTTAAGGTATATTTGGTGAAAATAAATAGATATTTCTAACACATCTAATCTTTTTATGCTGTTACCTTTGTCGACATCGAATTATGAGAAAGCTTGGAAATAATATTTATGTAACGCTGTTGCTTTCATTGGGCCTATCCTTTGTTTTATTAAGCGCTACACGCTTGATTTTCTTTTTTATCAATGCATCCTATTTCCCCAAACTAGAACTTAAAGATTGGTGGCCAATAATTCAGGGCGGAATCAAATTTGATATTGCAGCAGTATTGTATACAAACACATTGTTTATTCTTCTTCAAATCTTTCCATTCACCTTTCGATACCACATCCATTATAGAAAAATAACTAAAATTGTTTTTATACTGTCTAACATACTCATGATTGCATTCAGTGTGCTGGACATGATATATTTTAAGTACACATTAAGGCGATCAACATGGATGATCTTCCGTGAATTTTCCAATGAATCAAATCGCACAAGGATGATCTTATTGTCATTATTGGAGTACTGGTACATACTTCCAATATTTTTGATCTTTGTGTTGGTCTTGATATTTCTCTTTAATAAGATAGAGGCCAAGGTAATAAGGCCAAAACATACCCGATTCCATCATACCAGAAACCTGGCATTTTTTATCACTATCCCGGTATTGTTTGTTGGAGGTGTGAGAGGAGATTTTAAATACTCAACAAGACCTATAACAATGAGCAATGCAGGTGAATATGTCAGCAACCCTGCATTAATACCATTGGTATTGAATACACCCTTCTGTGTATTGCGAACCATGCAACAACAATTTTATACCAAAGACAACTTTTTCGACGAAAATGATGTTCCTAAATACTATGATCCAATACAAACGATAGCACAGAACAAAGACTTCAAATATGATAACGTTGTCATCATTATTTTAGAAAGCTTTGGGCTTGAATCAGTTGGCTTTTATAACAAAGGTCTTGATGGTGGTCGCTACAAGGGATATACCCCTTTTTTGGATTCGTTATTAGCTGAAGGATTTACAGCTAACCATTCTTTTGCAAATGGACGAAAATCAATCGATGCATTACCATCCGTTTTGATGGGAATTCCTTCAGGAGAGATTCCTTTTGTGCTCACACCCTATGTTTCGAACAAATCAGAAAGCCTTCCTCAAATTCTTAAAAGTAAAGGTTATGCTACCGCATTCTTCCACGGGGCACCCAATGGCTCTATGGGCTTTAAAGCCTTAATGAATCTTATAGGAGTAGAGCAATACTATGGTAAAGACGAATATGGGAAAGATGAAGATTTTGATGGTACTTGGGGCATTTGGGATGAGCCGTTTTTTCAATTTACCGCTGAGAAGATCAATGGTTTAAAAGAGCCCTTCATGAGCACCCTATTTAGTGTGTCGTCTCACGAGCCTTTCAAAGTTCCACCTGCCTATAAGGGAAAATTTCCTAAAGGAGACCATCCCCTTAGGGAAGTGATTGGATACACTGATCAGTCATTACGTAAGTTCTTTGCAAAAGCAGAAAAAATGAGCTGGTTCAAACGTACTTTATTCGTTATAACAGGCGATCATGCCAGTATATCCTATTATCCAGAATACAAAACATCATGGGGGAATATGGCAGTACCAGTTTTATTCTACCATCCCGGAGACACAAGCTTACGAAAAAAAGATCAAGGTGTTATTCAGCAGACAGACATAATGCCTACCGTGTTGTCGTATTTACATTATGACAGACCTGTCTTGGCATTTGGCAGAAATGTGCTGGAAAATACCCGTGATAAGATTGCATTCAATTACCACAATGGATTTCAACTTTTTCGTGATCAATATTTATTACAAATGAAAGGCAACGAGCCTGCAAGTTTATATAATTATATAAATGATCCGCTTTTACAAAAAGACCTCAGTGGTGAGTTGAAGTCAAAAAAAGACAGTATGACAAACACAATAAAGGCTGTTATACAACATTACCACAACAGACTTATTGGAGATCAACTAACTGCTAGTAATTCAAATATTCGCTAAATACTTTTTGCATATAAGCCTTTGCGAAATTTAATCGATCCTCTTTGCTCACAAGAGTTTCCTTTGACTCAAACTTGATCATCCGCTTCGCATCTTCACTGTAACTTAAGGAGTAATCTTTAGAAACCAGACCAAATCCATTGTCCCAATCAAAAAAACCATACCCATCAGAACCATCTGATCGCAAGAGATCATTACTCCATAATGATTCTTCAGCTTCAAAGCCTAACTGGTTATATACTGTGTTTGACAAATCTGTCTGACTTCCATAGGTATCAATTTGGGTTCCTTTAAATTCATCTCGTAGCACATCTCCATAAAAGATCATTGGAATACGATACCGTCTGGAATCCCAAATTTCAAACTTCTCCGTAGGCAAACGATGTCCATGATCTGCGACCAAAATAAACAGGGTGTTTGAATACCATGACTGTTTACGGGCTTCTTTAAAGTAATCGCCCAGCGATAAATCAGTGTAATAAGCGGTATTTCGAAACTTGTTGGGAAGGTCATTCCCCTTGTATTTCGACGGGATTGGAATCTCAAAAGGCTCATGGTTGGAAAGCGTAAGAACTGTGGAGAAAAAAGGAGTTTTCATGGTCTTCATGTCTGATATATGCCTCTTGAGCAATACGCCATCATGTGCCCCCCACTTTGAATTGAAGTCTTTAGATTCAAATGCATTTTTATCAATAACATGATCAAACGAATGAGCCAATAAATATGATTTTAATCCAAAAAACTCACTTTCGCCACCATAGTAAAAGGAGGTATTGTATTTATATTGTTTAAACTTCTGCGACAATGAAGGAAGTTTTTCCTGTTTATGATTTTCCTTAATGATGCTCCGGGTTGCCTGAGATGGAAATGAACTTAAAATAGCAATCAGCCCTTTATCTGTCCGCTCACCAGAGGCATATATATTGGTGAATAATATACCATTGTCTATCAGGTCCTCAATATTGGGTGTGATGCCTTTTTCACCACCCAAACTTTTTATTAGATCAGCAGTAAAACTCTCAAGAATAATCAATACAACATTGGGTGATGAAATCCGAGGCTTGAGGACAACTATTGAACTGTCTTTTTTAACTGAAGTAGTAAGGATAGAGTCAACTTTTTCATCTGTAAAATAAGTGTATTGTGATTTGGTTGGGGTCAACTCAAACGTAGCACTTTGCATCAATTGCCAGAGGGTATTCGTGGACAAATGATTGTACATAGGAACATTTGAGTACTGTGCCATGCTTACATTGATTGGGCTCAATTGCCAGCCACCCCGAATAAATAAAAAGTTTACAGCTAAAATCAAGATGCCGATTGAAGATTTTAGGACAACCCCAGCACTATCACTTTGGTTGAAACTAATTTTTGAAACAAAAAACTTATTAAGCTTGAAGAAAAGATATGCTACAAAAACATACATGATTATTGGCAAAATAATTACAGTAGTAAATCCAGAAATTGCCACCTCGTATGGAAATTGAAAAAATAACAGGATTGCTTTAAAATTCAATTTAACACCCCACTCTCGATATAAATTAATGTTTACCCAACCTACCAACAAAAAAAGACCAATAAAAAATGGTTGGTAAACATTTAAAATCTTTATGACCCAATTTGTTTTTTTAAAAAGAGAAAGGATGAACAAGGAAATCAAAGGGAAAGCGACTAGATACGAGGACATCGACAAATCTAGTCGTAAAGAATGTCCAAACAACTCGATGACATTCCAAAAAGACAGCTCAGTTAACTTAGGTAAAAAATACAAGATAGTGATAGCTCGTTCAACAAAAAACACAAGCATCCAAAATATAAGAAGGGAAAAGAAAAAGTAAAAAGTATTTCTAAAAGACATGTTCAGTTAGTTTGTTACGAAAGTCAAAAAATGACCCTATAAAACAGTTTCAATTTGAGATTAAAGGTAATTAAATCCTGTGCATGTGAGAATAATGCAATAATTTTCAATGATCGGATGCTCAAAAGCGAGCAATCTTATACCTTTGTGAAAGCTATCGACAAAAGGCTAGATGATTCTTTAAAAGTCAAGTCCATAATTCAACTATCTGACCTTCATACCAATCAATGAATTATTTCATCATAAATCCGATATCGGGGAGTCATGACCAGCGAAAAAAGAAGCAACTGCTTTCTTTAATCAAATCATACCCCGAAAACATTGTATTTGAAACAAAATGCAAAAATGATGAAATAGAACTGACACAAAAAGCAATTAAACTAGGTGCGAATAAAATTATTGCAGTTGGCGGAGATGGCACAATCAATAAAGTAGCTTCAGTACTCATAGAGACGGATATCCCAATGGGAATAATTCCAATGGGCTCCGGAAACGGACTCGCACGGCACTTAAAAATTCCTTTAACAGTAGAAAAAGCGTTAAATAACGCGATGCATGGAAAGCACATAAAAATTGATGCTTGTTCTATCAATGATAAATATTCTTTTTGCACATCTGGGATCGGATTTGATGCTTTGGTAGCAGATATTTTTGAAAAAAGAAAAAAACGGGGGCTGATCAACTATATCATTGCCGTCATAATTGCCCTGATGAAATATGAACCAATTGAGGCAAAGGTCAATTCCGGGCCAACAGAAAAAATATTTCTCCTCACCATTTCAAACGCCAATCAGTATGGCAACAACGCCTACATATCGCCAAATGCCGATATTCAAGACGGCCAATTTGAAATAATCAAGATCCGGAATATTGGAAAACTCAAATTAGCCATGATTGCACTAAGGCTATTTTCAAAATCCATACATCGATCCCAAGATGTCGAAATCGTTACAGGCAACAATGCCACAATAGAATTGATGGGCAAGCAATTGTTGCATCTAGATGGCGATATTACATCAAGTGAGTACAACAATTTAACCATCAAAGCAAAACACAGGGTTTTAATTGTAACAGCTTAAAACAAAAATAAATTGAACTAAATAGTTGGTAAAGTGTTTTTATTTCTAGGACAACATGTTTATTTATGATCATGAGTCAACCAACATTTGAAAAGTATAATGGTAAAGCTCGAATTGATACTGAGGATACAGAAAAAGCATTTGTATACAAAGATGACAAATCATTAAAAAAGTCGAGACTGCTATTCAGTCTAATGACCATTGCACCACTGGTAAAACTAGGAACACACCTCACTCCTTTTCTGATCAAATCCGGACTACCATTAAAAAAACTGATCAAGAAGACATTATTTGAACAGTTCGTCGGGGGTGAATCCCTTGAGGAAACAATTCCTGTCTGCAAGCTTCTGGGGAAATTTAAAGTTGATGTTATCCTTGATTATGGAATTGAGGGTGGAGAATACGATGATCCGACCTGTGATCTGGCAACAGAGGAATTTATAAAGGTGATCAGGTTTGCATCAACCCAGAATAACATCCCTTTCATTAGTATAAAGATCACTGGACTGACCACTTTTTCTTTGCTGGAAAAAATTAATGTATTAATTAACCCTAATCACAATATTAACATCTTTGGTAATAGTACAGACATAACAAAATCGCTTTCACAGGATGATAAAATAGCCTGTGAAAAGCTTTTTAATCGTCTCGACAATATTTGTAAAAATGCATCCGAATCAGGCATTGGGATTCTCATTGATGCAGAAGAGTCATGGATACAAGATACAATTGATCATGTCACTCACACCATGATGAAAAAATACAATACTGAAAAAGCTATAGTATACAATACCATACAATTATACAGACACGACAGACTTCAATTGTTGCGCGATGCGATAGAAAACGCTGAGAAAGAAAATTATAAACTTGCAGTAAAGCTTGTAAGAGGAGCTTACCTTGAAAAAGAGACAAAAAGAGCAAAGGAATTAGGGTATATGAACCCTTTGCAAAAAAACAAAGAGGCAACAGACCAGGACTACGACGCTGCAGTTTTACTTTGTTTGAAGAAATTTAACTCAATCTCAACCATCATTGCCAGTCACAATGAAAAAAGCAATTTACTGGCTGCAACATATATTGATGAAAATAAGATTCCTTCGAATCATCATAACATCCACTTCTCACAACTCTATGGCATGAGTGACAACCTCACATTCAATCTTGCTGATGCCGGATGTAATGTTTCAAAATATCTTCCGTTCGGAAAAGTTGAAGATGTCATTCCGTATCTAATGAGACGAGCACAGGAGAACAGCTCCATTGCGGGTCAAACAGGCAGAGAATTGGAGCTGATAAAAAAAGAATGTATCAGAAGAGGGATATAGCAAGAACCTCCCCAGGTTGCATATTAATAAGCATCGTCCCATCTTTTGCAATTTCGATATCCTCCTCTTCTTTTATAAATTCAGTTTCGGCAATACTGAGTGATTTAGGGATCAAACGGGTGATCTTTACAGAACTGCCCTCCAACTGTTTATGCTTAAATGTCAAATTGAGCAGCTTTTGTTCCGTAATATCATTCACAGCTGTTAAATAGATGGATTTACCATCGGGGGTTTTAGATGCACAAATATCAACTGATGGATGTTCTGAAACTTGCAGCAGGACATTTCGTTGATGAATCTTGTATAGATCAAAAACCTGACCAGCTGGATCCAGATGCGAGTCCATCGCATTTACCTTAATAGCCCCTTCATTAACTGGCATGAAATAACAGGCCATAGTCAATCCAAGAGCATCCCCTTCCCTGCATAACATATTTAGCATACGTGCGGCAAAGAGTCCCATAGGCACAGTTCCATTAAGTCCCCACCTTGTATTCCATTCATCAAAGGTGATTCCGATATTTTTATCTCGAATAGCTGCCGCAGTATCAAGATATTTTCGGACTCCGCGCAACATGGGCAGGGTTATTAATTCCGGTGAATTGATCAGAAATGAATAATCTTCTTTGGTCTTCAAGGGATATACATCAAGCATGTATTGATGAGCGGTCACTGCACTTATATATCTTTCTGTTGCATTCAATAAAGGACCATTCCAATCAGCCGAAATCTCTCCATTCCCAAATTTGGTGCATGGCACAAGATTGATAGTTGGATCAACATCTTTCATGGCCTTACTGAAGATCAGGGTTTGATTAGATACTCCGTTGATGCCGCTGGCCAATCCCCTTCCAAATGAATACAACTCATTTCCTACAAACCACCAACGAACATGAAAGGGTTCCTGAAATCCTCTCTCGATTCGCACCATACCCCATGTAGAGGAAAGTGATCCATTGCAATACGATACCCAATCTGCAATATCCTGAGGGGTATTTTCACTGACCCTTGAAGTGATGATAGGTTCTGCGCCGACTTCTTTACACAAGGCAATGAACTCATCAATACCAATTTCATGGTTATCTGTATCATCAGTATCCCGCAATAAAAAATCAAGTCCGGTTTGATAAATGGGCGATCTTTTATCAACTGGTAACAATCCGTCCTTCCATGAATAAAACTCCGCATAACATCCACCGGGGAAACGCAGACAACCAGGCTTAAGTTTCTTCAGCAACTCAACTACATCAGATCGCATGCCATGAAAAGTATACAGCGGCATCAAGGATACCGCACCAATCCAACATTGACCTGAATCCCGACTGACAATCTCTAATCTGCAATTAGCGCTTGTTGATGTTGCGGCAAATTCACTGGTAATCAATTCCCAATCTCCTACTTGAACTTTGAATCTTTTGCTAAATAGTTTTTGTCCGACTGAGTCAAATAGATTGATTTGTACTTTTCTCTCCACATTAGTCTTAACCCAGAGTCTGACAACATAGGCATCACCCTTTTTTACAGCCAGGAGTTGCTGCTGCTGGCTGATACCACCGTAATGTTCTTTTCCAGAAACTTTCAAGGATAAAGATTGGCGGCCTGCATAATTTATTGTTGTATCGATATTAACAGTAGTATTATTTCCGATGATTTTCCACTGTTTTGGCAATCCATTTTGTGTTGCAGCAAACTTTCTATTGGCAACCATCTGAGCACTTAGTCCACCCCAAAACCCCCTTCGGGTAACCTCCAAATTATGGCCGAACAATAGAGGAGAAATAACAGGTCCGGTTGTTTGATTTTCGAGGTCAATCACCAAAGGCTTATCTTGAGCATTTACCTTTTCACTGGTAAATGAAAAACATATAAAAAGAGCAAATAGAGAAACGAATATGCGAGAAGGAATCATAAGATGCTTTTTATCGAGGCCGAATAAGAGCTAAAGGATCAATTATATGTCTTAGCTGCTCTTTTGTCCCCAATGGTCTCCAATATTTTTTTCAATCCATCCATATTCATCTTCAATCCAGTTTCAGCATCGGGGTGAGTGTCCTCATTAATGATCCCGATCGGACCGGTGTATTTGCTGTTCCTGATAATACGAATCATTTCCTGTTCGCTATCACCTTCCCCAATTGGATAAATATGTCTATCTCCTTTCTTCAATCCCGCCAAATTGAGTGCGATCAAATGAGGTAAGATCTTTGGGAAAAAAACTGGAAAACGATCGATCTGATCTTGAGCATGGTTGAAATTATAGACTAAACCAACATTTGGCATATTTAGTCGCTTGACGATCTCGAGTTGATTCTCGGGCTCACCAAACCAACCGTCATGATTATAGAGTCCAACCTGACAGTCTATTTTCGCTGCACGTTTTGCCACATAAGCTATGCTTTTTGATGCGACTTCAATTTTCGCTTCTTGAGTCAGCTTATCAAAACCATCGGTTGGAATAAACATGCACCAGATCTGGGTGCCGACTTTTCTTCTTTCCAAAAATTTGAACACTTCATTCACCCCATATTCATTTGAGGGGTCTGCACCCGGCATCATCCAAAACGCCTGTAAAGATATACGATGGGAATTCAGCGCATCCAATTCTTGGTCAAATGTGGGTATATGATGATCACGCCAATCGTAGGCAAGTTTTGTAATACCAAGGCCCTTTAACATTTGTGCTCTTTCAAAAGGACCTCTGTTTTTTACATCAAAAGGCACGATACACCAGGCTACAAGATTTTGTTTGTTGAAATTGGTTTGAGCTGATCTGCTGTTCTGCGCTAATGAAGATGAAGAAAAACCAATTGTCAGCGAGATCAATAAAGTAAGGTTTACAGATAAAAATATGGAGCTGTGGTGTGAAATAATTTTTACTGGCATATAAATGAATTGTGCTTGGTCCCTAATATACAAGAAAAACAGAATGATAGCGATCGAAAGAAGAAGAAATAAGAAGTAGGCAGATTCAAGAAAAGAGGGAAGTAGATCCCTCGCTGCGCTCGGGATGACAGATACAACATGGGACGAGGGACGAGGGACAAGGGACGAGCTTGCCTGCCAAAGGCAGAGGACAAGGAAGCAGCTCTCACCTTTCTCTGTGATCCCCTCTCATCACTCTGTCATTCTCTCTCATCATTCTGTCATTCCCTCTCATCACTCTGTCATTCCGAGCGAAGCGAGGAATCTAAAAGATGTGTTTAGTTGTTTAGGCGTTGAGCTGTTTAGGACTAAGCGACTAATCAACTAAACACATAAAGACTTTATTCAAGAAGCATGCGGATTCAGATCCCTCGCTGCGCTCGGGATGACAGATGAAAACAAAGGATGACAAGTGCAGTGGGAGCACTGCGAACGAAGAAAATCCCAAGAAAGCAAAGCCTTGCCCGTGATCAATCATACAAACAGCTATGACATGAGTCATTGAGATGGTAGATGGCAGTAGATAGCTTTGTAACTGTAATCCAAATAGAATACCAAAAAACAAGAACTATGAAGACAAAACAACAAACACAAGCAAGTAAACTGACATCAATTGCCGAAGAAAAAAAAGACATCTTAGTCAAGAAGGCAACAACAGCAGCCAAGGAATTAAAGGAAAAAGTAGAAACAAAAATAGAGGGCGTGGGAGAAAAGATAAAGGAGAAATTCAAAGAATCTGAGGAGAAGCTTGAAAAACTAGGCAAGAAAACAGGTGTAAAATCTGCTGTAGAGAAAGTAACAGGAAAAGTTAAAGAGTTGATCAAAGAAGAGTAAACAGCAGATTCCGTTGTAAATAGAAATGAGGATATAGCGGCTGCTGTATCCTCATTTTTTATGTACAAGTAATATCCAGCTTTAATTTTTTGAAAAATTCATCTTCTGCTACCTCTAATACCTCCCCTGGCTTTAGCAGACCAAGATCAAGGTCTTCTATTGAAATTCTGATCAGCCTTTTACAAGGATGACCAATGGCTGTCATCATTTTTCGGACTTGATGAAATTTACCTTCAGTTAATGCTACTTCAATCCAAGTGCTAGGCACATTGGGATGCAGCTCGTAACCTGATGAAAACATTCCAACAGGATCATCCACAATTGAGCAATCGCAAAGCTTGGTGACATAACTACCTCCACCGGCAGCAGATATTGACACCCCCGAAGCGAGCATTTTAATTGCATTGGAGGAAACCTTTCCACGGACCTGAACAAGATACTTTCTTTTATGTGGAACTTTTCCTTGAAATAGCAAACGGGTTATTTTCTTATTAGTTGTTAACAATAATAAACCCTCTGAATTTTTATCTAATCTACCGATGGCATGCGTACCATGGGGGAAATCAAAGTTAATATCGCTTAACAGTGGCAGTTGGTGAGAACTTACAAACTGAGAAACCATGTTATATGGCTTATTCAATATATAATAGCGAAATTGTTCCATGACTCGAGTGTAACAAAATTACTTTCAAAACACAAGAATAGTTGATTTAAATTAGCTAAAGGCTTTGTATATAAATTAACCAGACCAAATGAAAAAGAACATTCTTTTATTTATTGCAGGTATCATCACATCATTAGTTACAACTGCCCAATTAAAAAATGTACTTCCCAGCCGTGAACAGCTTCAGTATTTACAAAAAGAAATTGGTGTGATCATCCATCTGGACATCAATATCTACGCACCTGAAACATTTGATTATGCAAAAAAGGAGACGCTCCCCCCTGCATCTGCATTTAACCCCGGTAAACTGGATACCGACCAGTGGATAAGAGCTGCGAAGTCAGCAGGTGCTAAATATGCAGTACTTACCGCAAAACATGGGACCGGCTTTGCACTATGGCATACACAAGCTAATGACTATCACACTGGAAATTCTCCCATCAAGATCGATGTCGTAAGATCCTTTATTAAATCCTGCAAGAAATATGGTCTAAAACCGGGCATATATTACAACACCAACATGAACACCTATTTTGGAGCCGGATATACTCCATTGAGTGATGAAAAAAGATTGGAATTTAATGAGGTAGTTTACCAGCAACTATCCGAGCTGTGGGGGAATTATGGTAAATTATTTGAGATCTGGTTTGATGGAGGGGTTATGTCAGATCCAAAATTGGGTATTCTTGACAGAGTAACGCAACTATTGGAAAAGCATCAGCCAAATGCGTTGCTGTTTGGTGGACTCAATGGGATGAACAACTTGGTCAGGTGGGTAGGTAACGAAGATGGCAGAACACCCTACCCGCACTGGAACAGGAACTTTTTGAAAAATGTTTCAGTAGATGGTGCTGAGACAGACAATCATTATCATGGTGATCCAAACGGAGATGTTTGGATGCCCGGAGAAGCTGATTTTCCGAATAGAA
>JBKCFW010000121.1:0-2722 GCA_046303675.1 bacterium | reverse complement strand
GGCTAAATTATTGATCGGCGCGGTTATAATTCTTGCCTACATCGCCTATACCTTTTTATTTTTTCCCGGTTTCATCATCGCCGATCTGTCATATATTGTATTTGGTGTACTCTTTTCTGTAACAAACTTTAACTGGCTTTTCTATGCAACGGACAAGAGTCTTGAATTCAGCGTACTACTCTTAATTCTAAGGTCTTTATCCTTTGTTCTGTTATTTCTTGTTGAACTATCATTGGACATCCTGATGGTCATTAATTTCGCTCCTTTTTTTATGAGCAATCTGCTCATCTTGTTTTATTATACATTCAAACGAAATTCCTTTCAACAGGTCAGCTTTCCTTCATTTGAAATTGTTTCAACGTTCAAGAGTGGGTGGAAAATATTTGCGAATGGGGTAGTTATCTCGTTTCTAACCATGACCTGGCCAATTCTTTTTGCTCGATTGATATCGATTGAAATGGTAGGGGTATTCGGACTTGCAGATCGTATATCAAAAGGATTAAGAAATCTGATTGGTCCATTGCCATTCTTTGTTTTGTCTAGGCACGGTAATTACAATGCAGATTTTTCTTTTTCTACCGTGAATAGAAAATTTGTCAAAGTTTTTGGTTTTTTACTAATTGCTATACCATTCTTGTTCATGCTTGTGCCTAATAACATGTTAGGCATTGTCCTAAAAGGCGATGTTATCAACTACCGTCAACTGTTAAATTTTTATGCGCTGGGTTTTATTGCTGGTGCGCTAAATTCTCTTTTTTATACCTATCTAATTACAGCATTAAAAGAGTCTCTCTATTTGATTTATTTCACAGTAGCCTATATCCTTGGAATTGGTCTTGGTTTAGTGTTAGAGACCTACATTTTCATGCCGCTCTTTGTTGAGTTCATACTGTGTTCTTTTCTGTCAGTCAAGTTTTTTATTGAATATCGGAAGGCAACTCAATCAACTGCTTATTATAACCGATGATCAGGGTATCTATCATAACGATATGTCGCAATGCTGAAAGTACAATTGAATCAACCATTCAGTCTGTTCTTGCGCAAACTCACCCAAACATTCAGTATATCATAGTAGATGGGTTATCCACTGATAGTACAATGAGCGTGGTTAGTAAATATCAAGACAAGATATCTGTCGTTGTCTCAGAGAAAGACAAGGGGTTATATGACGCTCTTAACAAAGGTATTTCACTTGCCGATGGTGATGTTATTGGTGTAGTACATGCAGATGATGTGTTGGCCAGTAATGATATCATTAGTGTTATTTCAGATGAATTTGTAAAAGACCATTCCCTCATGTCTGTTATAGGTGATATTGCATTTGTAAATGAGCGAGGGAAGCAGGTTCGTTATTATTCTTCACGCAGTTGGAATCCTTCATTGTTTCGTTATGGTATGATGCCTCCGCATCCTTCCTTTTATTGCAGACGTCAATTATTCGAACAATATGGTGTGTATCGAACTGACTTCAAGATAGGCTCCGATT
This sequence comes from bacterium, assembly GCA_046303675.1. Taxonomy (GTDB): domain Bacteria; phylum Bacteroidota; class Bacteroidia; order Chitinophagales; family Chitinophagaceae; genus Pollutibacter. The sequence goes on along the minus strand of JBKCFW010000121.1, from coordinate 1,236 downwards.
ATGAGTTACTCTTAAGATTCTTGTCTATTCATTGGATCAGTTTTCGATATGTATCGCGACTTTTTGTATTGATGAAGCCAGGAGGCATCAGCACAAGCGGAATTTCAAGTTTTTTGACGATCAATAAAGAGATCATGCGTGCTTCAAGGATGCACAAGATAAAAACCAACTATCTGTTTGTCTTTTCTCGCTATCTGGTTCGTATTTTTCAATTTTTCCCACTGAAACAAAGATAGCCCATGAGAATTCTTATAACTGGAAGTACTGGATTTGTCGGAAGCTATCTAATGAATAACCTAAAAGGGGAACTTATTCCTGTTCGAATAGATGGAACTAGTATCTTATCTCAAGATGCAGATGTTTTTATTCACCTTGCAGGAATTGCACATAGCCGAAATAGCGCGCTTTCATATGCGGATTATACCAGCGTGAATAAAGATCTTGCTATAAAAGCTTTTGATGCATTTCTTGGCTCATCTGCACGAAAGTTTATTTTGATCAGCAGTGTTAAAGCGGTTTCAGATGATTATGAGGCCATTGTGACTGAGAATACCGCTGAGCATCCCACTACTTATTATGGCATGAGTAAGTTAGAGGCAGATCGATATTTACTTTCAAAAAATTTGCCTGCAGGTAAATCATTTTTCATACTTCGCCCGTCATTGATTACTGGCCCAGGCGTCAAAGGTAATTTGAGAAGTTTATATAATTTTTCTAAACGTCCTTTTGGTTGGCTTTTTGCAGCTGTCAATAATAAAAGATCCTATTGCAACATAAAAAACCTCTGTTTCGTCATGCAAGAGATGTTAGACCGCGATGATATCGAATCTGGTATTTACCTGGTTGCTGACGATCAGCCCTTGTCGACAGGTGAAATTGTTCGTTTATTCTCTAATGGGCAAATGCAGAGTTGGTTTTTTCATACATTTACAACACGGCTACTTAAATTTATTTATTGGGCTATGAAATACTTGCCTTTTCCATCAGTTGTTAATCGTTTTACTACACTTACTGCAGACTACGTGGTAAGCAATAAAAAAATAGTACAAGCCCTTGGCAAGTCACTACCCTACAGTTCAATAGACGGTATACGTTCGATTGAGTGAAAATTGATAACATGATTCCGAGACTAATTGCCCTTATCCTTTTGATAATTTCTTCTCCGGTTTTATTAATCGCTTTTTTGTTTATTGTGATTGAGGACGGTTTTCCTGTTTTCTTCAGACAGCAACGCGT
>JBKCFW010000120.1:0-17091 GCA_046303675.1 bacterium | reverse complement strand
TCGTAAACGTCTTGTTGCTCATAATTTCTGTTTTTTGTAGCGCAAAGTTAAACCTTGCTGTGGCATGAGCCAAGAAAAAAAGGGTTTATCCAATTTATGCCGTAAAGCGTACATTTGCCATTCAAATGAAGCAAATCTCATCTCTTTTTGAAGAGTTAAAGTCCACTGATCAGATCGTGATCACCATGCATCAAAAACCTGATCCTGATGCCATGGGGTCGGCGCTAGGACTTTTTCATTTTTTTAAACGCTTGGGAAATCCAGTGAAAGTCATTTCTCCGACCAATTGGGCAGATTTTTTAAAATGGATGCCCGGATGCGACGAAGTGATCGATTTTGAAAGTGAAAAAGCTTTGGCCAATCAATACCTGGTATCTTGTAATTGGTGATTTTGTTTGGATTTTAATCATTTCGGCAGGACGAGACACATGGAACCCTTGCTCAATGAATTGACTTGTAAGAAAGTCCTGATCGATCATCACCGTGAACCACAGACTGAAAAATTTAATTTTGGAGTGAGTGACATTACAAAAAGCTCCACCTCTGAAATGATCTACGACCTCATTTTAATTTCTGGGCGAAAAGATCTAATCGATAGCAATATTGCTGCTTGTCTGTATGCTGGCGTAATGTCGGATACCGGATCTTTCCGGTTTGCGTCAACAACACCCAGTGTACATTACATGGTTGCGGAATTACAATCATACGGAATAGATCATGCCAGAATACATTCGGCCGTATATGACAATTACCTCGAAAACCGACTTCGCTTTACCGGCCATATTTTACTCAACAGACTTGAAGTAATGTATGAATACAACACAGCGTTGATCGCGGTGCCTAAAAACGATATCTTAAAATACAACATTAAAACAGGTGATACTGAAGGGCTAGTTAACATGCCATTATCCATCAGGGGCATTGAAATGGCAGCATTGCTCATAGACCGCGATGAAGAAAGAAGATGGTCATTCAGAAGCAAAGAAACATTCGATTGTAATAGCTTTGCCAGAAAGTACTTTGATGGAGGCGGACATTATAACGCAGCAGGAGGAAGAAGCTTTGATTCCCTCGAAAAAAACATAGAACATTTTAAACAAGCTTTGAAAGAATATACAACCTCACATTAACAAACACACAATGAAAAAAACAACTCTGTTATTTATTGCCGGCAGCCTGCTTCTCCTGGGCAGTTGTAAAAACATCGGCTTTGAAAAAACGAAATCAGGACTTGAATACAAGATCATCCAGGGAGAAGGCAAAGGAGAAAAACTGGAGCATGGCGACATCGTAAAGTTTCAATACAAACTGAATTTTAAAGATTCAACGATCGTTAGCTCTTATACCTTCATGCCTGCTTATGATCAGGTTGATAGCGTTGGCCGTTACCACGATTTCTCCGAATTTTTAACTAAAATGAAGGTAGGTGACAGTGCTGTGTCATACCAGTATTTTGATACACTTCAAAAGAATCCTCAATTTGGTGTGCCTCCGTATATGAAAAAAGGAGACAAGCAAACTGTCTATATCAAGATCATCAGTGTATTCAAAAATAAAGATGGAAAAACGTCACGTGATTTTGCAATTGAAGATTACACAGCAGAAATGAACAATTACAGGGATCGCGAATTGAAAGAGATTGAAAAATACCTGACTGAAAAAAATATCAAAGCTACAAAAGTCAACAACAGCGTATTTGTGTCCATTGAGAAAGAGGGTACAGGTATCCAGGCCGACTCTGGAAAAGTAGTTGGAATTAAATATTCCGGTTCAAATTTTCAGGGTAAATATTTTGATTCAAATACCGATAGTACAAAGCAAACCTCACCACATGGAATGGAAACTTTCTATTTTGTTTCAAAACAGGAAGGCGCTATTCAGGGAATGCTCGAAGGAATCACTTTATTCAAACAGGGTAGTGTTGGAAAAATATTCATCCCTTCCAGTATGGGTTATGGTCCACAAGGAAGTGCACCTGCTATCAAACCCAACGAAAATCTGATTTTTGATATTGAGGTTGTAGAGGTAAAAGATCAATTGCCACGTAAATAAAAAATGTTCAGCTTTTTTAAAAGGTACCCTTGGGGTACCTTTTTTTTATGCTTTTTTTATTGCAGCAACAAGCTCTACTGTTTCTTTTGCCTCCTTTACATCATGCACCCGAAGAATAGCTGCCCCTTTAAGCAAGGCAACCGTATTCAGTACCGTCGTGCCATTTAATGCTTCGTTCGGTGTTATGTTTAGTAATTGATAGATCATCGACTTTCTCGAAAATCCAACCAAAACAGGATAACCAAGTTCAACGATCTTTTCAAGCATCTTCACCAATGTGTAATTATGCGTAATGGTTTTCCCAAAACCAAATCCCGGATCAATAATGACCTGTCTAACCCCTGCATCATAACAGGCTTTAATTTTATGCTTGAAATAAGTGTTAACCTCTTCAAGCACATCATCATATTGAGGATTTTGCTGCATGGTCTGTGGCCTGCCTTGCATATGTGTGCATACAAAGGGTACATCCAGTTCAGCAACGGTATTGATCATGTTTGGATCCATGTCTCCGCCACTCACATCATTTACAATATGGGCACCATGTGCAACAGCATAAGCCGCTATTTCAGATTGGAGTGTATCAATAGAAACCCATGTTGCAGGATATGCAGCATTAAGGTATTCTAAAGCAAATGATATCCTTTCAAGTTCAACTTCAACTGAAACTTGCACTGATCCGGGTTTGGTACTTTGGCCACCAATGTCTATGATATCGACACCCATTTCGATCATCGCATCAATTTTCTTTTGCAACTGAGATCGATCTGTAACGCGACTCCCCTCATAAAAAGAATCATCCGTACAATTGACGATGCCCATGACGAGTGGTTTTTCGGACTTAAATTCTCTTCCTCTTGAATTAAGTGTAAACATGTTGATTCCTTTCCTATTTTTGTCTTTGTACGTTGTAAAATTGAATTAATTTTATCGAAAACCCGGCACAAAGCAGCAATCCTGCATAACATCATGGATTCCACAAACATACAATACGACAGAGCAATAAATGCATGTAAGGATATATTCCTGAAAAAGACACGTGATTACGGCACTTCCTGGAGATGCCTTAGGATCATCTCTATTACAGACCAGATCTATATTAAGGCAAAACGTATCCGAACCATTCAGGAACTCAAGACACAGAAAGTTGGTGATGATATCACTGCAGAGTTCAAAGGAATCGTGAATTATGGTGTGATCGGTTTGATCCAACTCACCCTGGAAAATACTGAAGTGGATGAGATACCGGCTGATGAAGTTGCAGTAGCGTTTGATCATCAAATCAATCTGGTCAGATCAACCATGCTTGACAAAAACCATGACTATGGAGAAGCCTGGAGAGAGATGAGCCAGGAGAGTTTCGTTGACCTTATCATCATGAAACTCAGCAGGATCAGACAGATCTTAGCCAATGACGGAAAAACGATCATTAGTGAAGGAATAGATGCCAACTTTACTGATATTGTCAATTATGCAATTTTTGCTTTGATCTTGATCGATGAGAAGAAGCAAGGACATTCAGCTTAACCAGCGTATATGAAAACTCTATTTGCAATTTTGAGATTGATCGTAGGTGTTTTGTTCATTTTCAGTGGACTGATCAAGGCCAACGATCCTATGGGATTAAGTTATAAAATGCAGGAGTTTTTTGAGATCTGGGGACTTGGTATGTTAGATCCTTATACGCTGGCATTCTCAATTATTATGATCACTTTTGAGATCGTTGCTGGCGTTGCTGTATTGATCGGATGGCAATTCAGGCTATTCAGTTGGTTACTTTTCCTGTTGATCGTTTTTTTCACCTTTCTCACCGGCTATGCTGTTTTTTCAGGGAAAATCAAAGAATGTGGATGTTTTGGTGATTGTATAAAGCTAACTGCTGAACAGTCATTTGGCAAGGATATTATTCTTTTTCTGATCATCGGTTTTCTGCTTTACAAGAAAGATAAAATACAGTCATTGTTGAGCCCCTTGCTTTCTGCATCAACAATATTGGTCGTAACAATCGGAACAATTTGGCTTCAGCTTCATGTGCTCAACGATCTTCCATTCATCGATTGTCTACCTTATAAAAAAGGAACGCTGATCCCAGAAAAAATGAAAGCCCCTGAAGGTTCTATTCAAGATAGTACCGTCATCAACTTTGTTTACTTAAAACAAGGAAAGGAAATTGAGTTTGATGCAGAGCATTTTCCTGATGATTTCAACGAAACAGATTATACGTTTGTAAGGCGTTATGATAAATTGATCAGGCAAGGGAATGCCATCCCTCCGATAAAAGATTTTGTGATCATTTCACCATCTGGCATCGATACGACAGCATCGATTCTTTCTCAATCGGGCAGGATGTATATCCTTTTTGCCTTGGCTCATAAATCAGACGGGCATGATTGGCTCAGCCAATTCGCAAAAATTACAGAAAAAGCTAAAGAAAAAGGAATTCCAATGATCGCTGTCAGCTCTGATGCAGACAACCTTTTAAAGGCTTTACAAAAAGAATCGATTAATATAGTCGTATGCAAAGGCGATCTCGTGGCCATTAAAACTGCAGCGCGTTCAAATCCAACTCTTTATCTTCTTGAACAGGGTAAGATTCTTGACAAATGGGGAAGAGGAGATTTTGATAATTTGACAGTTGAGTAACTGATATGCTTCCGACTCAAGTCAGACATCATTGGAATTAAGCATTTTTTTTCTTAAATTGATGTAAGGTTATTTCACCCTTAAAATTCAGTTTATGAAAAAAGTATCTGACATCTTCAAAAGAAAAGGGTTGATCAATGTATCTGTAACTCCAAACACACCTGTTTTTGATGCACTTAAATTAATGGCTGAAAAGAACATAGGTTCTGTTGTAGTGATGAATGAAGGAAGGTATATGGGGTTGTTTACGGAACGTGACTATGCCCGAAAGGTCATCCTGCACGGCAAAAATTCAACGGAGCTGACAGTAGGAGAGATCATGTCGGAATATCTCCCCAAAGCTTCAGAATCATCCACGCTTGAGGAATGTATGGAGATCATGACGAATCACAATGTACGCTACATTCCTGTTTTTGATGGCGAATCATATATCGGAATCATCAGCATTATTGATGTGGTGAAAGAGACCATCATGGAGCAGAAAGACACCATTGAAGACCTCAAGAATTATATTCATTTTGCAGGATAATATTTTATGATTTTTTTTTCATTTTGAATTGCACGGAAATGAAAAATCTTGTTTTAATTGCAGCATGAAAAAAATCATATCAGGTTTAGTTTTCGTGTTGATGTTGATCGTCACTTCTTCCATGGCTCAGGATAATTCAAGTTCTTATTCTACAGCAGTTGGTGTAAAAATCTATCCGGGAGCCATTTCTGTAAAAAGAAGTATTGATGGACAGAAATATGTTGAGGGACTTGCAGCATTTTGGAACAAAGGTTTCAGAGCAACCGCGTTACTCGAATTTCATAATGATTTTAACAATGCACCCGGATTGAGATGGTACTACGGTGCCGGTGCACACCTGGGTTTTTACAACACAAAAAATTACAACGGGAGCACACTGTTTGGTATTGACGGGGTTCTGGGCTTAGATTACAAGATCAAAGGAGCTCCTTTAAATTTATCCCTGGATTGGCAACCTTCATTTGAATTTGGCGATGGTACAGGATTTGAAGGTTGGGGAGGATTGGGTGTACGATATACATTCTAGTTATTAGACAATGACAACTTCTTTTACGACTTCCTCTCGCATACTTTCATTAACACGCTGTCTGATCAGCTCTTTTTGAAATACCAGTTCATTTTTTAGTGGGGCAACTGCTGTATAGATGAAAAGAGTTCCATTTTTAATCTCAATCTTATCTGTGAATTTTGCAATGGTGGCACCCATGATCTTTTCCCAATGGTCTTCAATTTGAATGGATTGTATATCATGCTTGATCCTGCTTTTTTCAAGAAATCGCTTCAAGGCTTCCCCGAGTGAAATAGCGTCTGCCATTGTGCTATAATTGTATGATCTGGAAAGGTACGGAAATGTCTTGCAATGAAGATTGAACCCGATCACAATGAGTATCTGTAAGAATTACTTGTCCCTCGTTTTTCAGACAAACCCACTCGAGAAGTCGACTTAACCTTTCCTGATCCAGTTTCTCAAAAATATCATCCAGCAGGAGTATCGGATTAAAGCCAAAATGTTCTTTTAAGGCAACAAATTCAGCGAGCTTTAAAGCAAACAACAGACTTTTCTTTTGTCCCTGAGAGGCACTTTCTTTGAAAGGAGATTCATGAATCAGAAACTTAAGATCATCCCGATGTATGCCAACCGTTGTTCTTTGCAGCATGATGTCTTTGCTTCTGGATTGAGTTAGATCTTTTTCATAGTTGTTGATAGAAGTAGATGGTACATACTCAATGATGGGTAGTTCCATTCCATTCGCTATGTAATCAAACAAAGTTGATACTACGTCGGTGAATCGCTTCAGGAAAATAGTTCTTTTATCCAGAATAAATTTCCCAGACATCACCATTTGACTATCCAGTGAATCGAGAATAAGGTGGTCGATCAAGCCGCCTCCAGCGGTATCTTTAAGGTAGCGGTTTCTGTCTTGTAAACATTTGTTATACCTGATCAGTTGAGTTAAATAATCCTGGTCGAGTTGTGATAAAATTGTATCAATGAACTTTCTTCGCTCCTCACTTCCACCGGTGATCAGTATCAAATCATCAGGAGCGATAAAAACAGCTGGGAACTGGCCAATATGTTTTGAGAAGGGACTTGTTTGTTCTTGATCACACCACAATTCTTTCTTGTTATTTTCCCTCAGTATGACCGATACTGTTCTTAAATCATTTTTTCGAACAAAATCACCTGAAATATTAAACCCTTGCGAGCCTCTTTCCACTGAAACGCCATCTGCCTTGCTGAAATAACTTTTTGTAAAACAGAGATAATAAACAGCATCAAGAAGGTTGGTTTTACCAACGCCGTTAAGTCCACATAAAGCAACAATCCGCTTATCAAAGGAGTACGATGTACCGTGATAATTGCGAAAATGAGTGAGCCGGATATGATTGATGCTGAAGGACATGTAAAGGGATATCTGTAAAAATACAGGATGTAGGTAAAATTAATCTGTATAACTGCCTTTATGCAAGACTTTTATGTTTTTCGCACTATATTTGCCAATCTTTAAGAAACAGAATCATAAAAGATATGGGGCCAACGAAGTTTACCAAGGAGACCTACCTGTACTGGTATGAAATGATGCTCCTCTTGAGGAAATTTGAGGAGAAGACTGGTCAGTTGTATGGAATGCAAAAAATTCGCGGTTTTTGTCACCTGTACATTGGACAAGAAGCTTTGGCTGCAGGTTGCATGACCGCTACAAGACAAGAGGACCCCTTTATCACTGCCTATCGTGACCATGGCCTCGGTTTGGCCAAAGGCATGTCTCCCAACGAATGCATGGCAGAACTATTTGGGAAAGCCACTGGTTGTTCAAAAGGCAAGGGCGGAAGCATGCACTTTTTCAGTGTTGAGAAATATTTTTTCGGTGGACATGGAATCGTTGGCGCACAAATTGGAACAGGAGCAGGACTGGCTTTTGCCGAGCAATATAAAGGCACAGACAATGTTTGCCTGACCTTTTTTGGTGATGGCGCTGCACGTCAAGGTATGCTCCATGAAACCTTCAACCTGGCAATGCTTTGGAAACTTCCCGTGATATTCATTTGTGAAAACAATAACTACGCAATGGGTACTTCGGTTGAGCGTACTTCCAATGTGACAGATATTTATAAACTGGCAGATGCTTACGATATGCCGGGTGATATGGTAGACGGGATGAGTCCTGAAGCAGTTCATGATGCAGTGGCCAGGGCCGTGAAAAGAGCAAGAGAAGGGGGTGGTCCTACACTGCTGGAAATGAAAACTTACCGTTACAAAGGACATTCCATGAGTGATCCTCAGAAGTATCGCACCAAAGATGAATTGGAAGAATACAAAACCAAAGATCCAATTGAAACTACCAAAGAAAAGCTCATCGCAAACTTTGGGGTCAAGGAGGCAGACATAGAGGTGATCAACGAAAGAATCAAGCAAGTGGTTGATGAAGCTGTTCGTTTTTCAGAAGAAAGTCCATGGCCAGATGATAGTGAATTACTCAAGGATGTCTATCAACAAGAAGACTATCCATTTATCGTAGATTAATCATTCAATTTTTTTTATGTCATCAAATAAAAAACACGAATCAACACCACAGGAAATAGAAAACAATGCTATAGGGTATTGGACGAAGTACAGCAAAACCATTGTCAGTATTGTTGCTGCATTGGTCATTCTGGTAGGGGGCTACTTTGCCTACGTTAATTTCATACAATTGCCAAAACAGGAAAAAGCAAGTGAGGAAATGTTTTCTGCGGAAAAATATTTCAGGACTGATTCCTTCAATCTCGCACTCAATGGAAATGCAAGCTCAGCTGGCTTTTTGAAGATCATTAAAAAATATGATGGTACTCAGGCTGCCAATCTAGCCAAACTGTATGCGGGTGAATCATACCTCCATATAGGTGAATTCCAGAAAGCAATTGATCTGCTGAGCGAATTCAATGCAGGTAGTGCGAAACAAGTAGCGGCAAAAGTAGAAGGACTTCTCGGTGATGCATATGCTGAATTGAAAAAAAATGAGGATGCCATAACGCATTACAAAAAAGCAGCTACGTTGTTTGAAGAAGACCAAGCCATTTCATCTGAATATTTATTCCGTGGCGCTTTATTAAGTGAGGTCATTGGAAAAAATGATCAAGCAATCGAATTATATCAACAGCTTAAAGAAAAATATCCAAGAACTGAAAAGGGTTTTGTGGTTGACAAGTACCTGGCCAGACTCGGAGTAATTAAATAATTAACGTTATGTCCTCTTCAGGCTACAACGCTAAACAGACTACAGGCACTTTGATCCCACAAAGTGCCTGTGTTGTTATAGTAAAAACAGAATGGAACGCTCAAATCGCTGACGAGCTTGAAGGCGGTTGTAAGGAGATCCTCTCAAAGGAAGGCGTCAAACATATTCATACATTGATCGTACCAGGTGCCGTTGAAATACCCTTTGCAATCAGAAAATGCTGGGATAAAATGAAGTACCTGGATGTTCGTCCGCATGCTTTTATCGCTCTCGGAGCAGTGATCAAGGGCGATACCCCTCATTTTGATTATGTAAATAAGATCATTTCCGAAGGCATTTCACAGCTAAATTCATGCCTGCCTGTTCCAACTATATTTGGTGTATTGACAGTAGAAAATGAACAACAGGCAAAAGATCGAATAGGAGGTAAGAATGGCCATAAAGGGCAAGAAGCTGCCGATGCTGCAATAAAAATGATCGGTCTTCAGCATCAGATTGATCAAGTCATATCGGAAACAAAAGCATCCAAATGAATGTACATGTTTTCATACCTTGTTTTGTAGACCAACTGTATCCTGAAGCAGGTTTCAACACGATAAAGGTACTTGAACGTGCAGGATGTAATGTTACTTATAATCCGGCCCAAACCTGTTGTGGTCAACCAGCGTTTAACGCAGGATATTGGGGAGAAGCAAGAGAGGTTTGCAATAAATTTATTGCTGATTTTGCAGAGGCAGAGTATATTGTTATTCCCAGTGCATCTTGCTCAGGATTTGTAAAAAATTATTACTCTAAGATCTATGATAATGCCTCGAACCAAAAAGATATCAAACATCTTCAAGGTAAGGTATTTGAACTGACGGATTTTCTGGTCAACATACTTAAGACAGAAGACCTTGGCGCTTCTCTCAATGGTAAGGCGACGTATCATGATTCCTGTGCTGCACTTCGTGAATGCAAGATCAAATCAGAACCACGAAAATTGCTTCAACACGTCAAAGGCCTTGAATTGATCGAACTGCAGGACAATGAAACCTGTTGTGGTTTTGGGGGAACATTTGCGGTCAAGTTTGAATCGATCTCCGTTGCAATGGGCGAGCAAAAGGCGCACAATGTTATGAACACAAAAGCAGATTATCTGATATCATCCGACCTCAGTTGCCTCATGCACATCAGTGGTGTGATGGCCAACAAAGGAATTTCCTTAAAATCAATGCATATAGCAGATGTATTGGCTAGTGGTTATTGATCATTAACATCAATTTCTAACGTATGGCATATTGGCTAATCAAATCAGAACCTTTCAAGTATTCCTGGGAACAATTCGAAAAAGACGGCTCAACATTTTGGGATGGGGTAAGAAATTATGCGGCAAGAAACAACCTGCGATCCATGAAAAAGGGGGATCTTGCTTTTTTCTATCACAGCAACGAAGGAATGGAGATCGTTGGCATTGCAAAAGTCATCAAAGAATCTTATCAGGATCCTACAACCGATGAAACAGCATGGTTAGCAGTTGATTTTAAACCCCACAAACGATTAAAGAAACCAGTTACGCTGTCCCAAATAAAAGCAACTCCAGCCCTGGCAAACATGGCACTGATCAGGCTAGGCAGACTTTCTGTTCAACCAGTTCTTGAAAAGGAATGGAACCTGGTATTGAAGATGGCAGGGGAGTGACCTGATGTCGCTTTTTTCGGCATAACAAGTGGATAAATCTTAACCATTCCATGCATCTTTTTACGGCCATTTTTGGGTAAATTTGTTAGCAACTAATTTGTTAACAAAGGCTCATTTTTTTGCAATAAAATGGACGAACAGATCATCCCAGAACAGACGAACGACAACGACAGAATTATTTCAGTGAACATCGAAGAGCAGATGAAGTCTGCCTATATCGATTATTCCATGAGTGTGATCGTGGGCAGGGCGTTGCCTGATGTACGAGACGGACTCAAACCAGTTCACCGCAGGATCTTATATGCGATGAATGAACTGGGTATGGACTATAACAAACCTACCAGAAAATGCGCAAGAATCGTTGGTGAAGTATTGGGTAAATTCCATCCTCATGGAGATACCGCAGTATACGATTCACTCGTGAGGATGGCCCAAGAATGGAATACACGATACCCGACCATAGACAAACAGGGTAACTTTGGATCTCCGGATGGAGAAGGCCCTGCAGCCATGCGTTACACAGAGGCGAGACTGCAACGACTTGCTGGTTTTATGATGGAAGATATCGATAAAGAGACTGTCGATTTCATACCCAACTTTGACGATTCACTAGAAGAGCCTTCTGTACTTCCCACCAAAATTCCGCATCTGCTGATCAATGGAAGCAGCGGTATCGCAGTGGGCATGGCCACCAACATGCTCCCGCATAATCTTTCTGAGGTGATTGATGGTTGCATAGCCTACATCGATAATCGTGATATCACCATTGATGAACTGATGCAACATGTCAAGGCCCCCGACTTCCCTGGTGGTGGTATCATATTTGGTATGGAAGGTATCAAAGCTGCCATGCATACAGGAAGAGGAAGAGTAGTGCTAAGAGGTAAGGTCTCCATTGATACCAAAGCAAATGGGAGAGAGCAGATCATCATCACAGAAGTTCCTTATCAAGTCAGTAGAGATGTTCTAACATCAAGAATAGGATCTCTTGTTGTGGAAAAAGTGATCGATGGCATTACACACGTAAACAATGAATCCAACGAATCAGAAGGTACCCGCATCGTCATCGATATCAGAAAAGACGCAGTAGCCAATGTTATCGTTAATCAGCTCTACAAGTACACTGATCTTCAGACATCTTATGGGATAAATAACGTGGCCTTGGTAAAAGGAAGACCACGCATACTCAATCTCAAGGATCTTATATCTTCATTTATTGAATTCAGACATGAAGTAGTTGTCAGAAGAACACAATACGAACTCAGGGAAGCAGAGAAAAAAGCACACATTCTACAAGGATATCTGATCGCGTTGGATAATCTGGATGCCGTAATTCAATTGATCAGGAATGCCCCAAATCCGGATAATGCAAAAGACGGCTTGATGCGTGAATTCGGAATGAGTGAGATACAGGCAAAAGCAGTATTGGAGCTCAGGCTGCAACGTCTTACGGGTATGGAGATCGAAAAGATCAGGGCAGAATATGAAGAGATCATGAAGACCATCGCTTATCTGAAAGACCTACTTGCTGATGAAGGCAAACGATATGATCTGATCAAAACTGAACTTGTTGAGGTAAAAGATAAATTTGGAGATGCCCGCAAAACTGAGATCACATACCTCGACAATGAAGTAAGAATTGAAGATCTGATCAAGGAAGAAGATGTAGTGATCACTGTTTCACATCTTGGATACATTAAGAGAACACCGGCGGATGAGTTCAGGGCACAAAAAAGAGGTGGACGTGGTTCAATCGGAGGTAAGACAAGAGAGGAAGATTTTATCGAACACCTGTTCGTTGCCTCAACCCACCATACACTCATGTTCTTTACAGAAAAGGGAAGGTGTTACTGGTTGAAAGTCTATGAGATCCCTGATGGAGAGAAACAAGGCAAGGGTAGAGCCATTCAAAATCTTATGCAGCTTCCGCAAGATGATAAGATCAGAGCGATCATTGATGTAAAGAATCTGCAGGACGAAGAATTTGTAAAGAACCATTATATCGTTCTTTGTACCAAACAAGGTATCATCAAGAAAACAGATCTGACCGACTTCAGCAGACCAAGGGCAAATGGGGTAAATGCGATCACCATTGTGGAAGGCGATCAGCTCCTTACCGCAAAACTTACCGATGGCAACAGTGAGATCATGATGGCTGTAAAATCAGGAAGAGCCATTAGATTCCCAGAAGCCAAAGTAAGATCTACAGGTAGGGGTGCTATCGGGGTAAGCGGTATTGAGGTTGATGATAACACTGACGAAGTAGTGGGTATGATATGTGTGAATGTAGAGGATAAATCCAGAACCGTTCTTGTTGTATCAGAGAAAGGATACGGCAAAAGAACTCCCATAGAGGAATACAGGATAACCAACCGAGGTGGTAAAGGTGTAAAAACAATCAGTGTAACTGAAAAAACTGGTAAATTAGTTGGTATTCTCGACGTTACAGAGAAAGAAGACCTGATGATCACTTGTGTCTCCGGTATCACGATCAGGATGTCTATCTCACAGATCAGTGAACAAGGACGAGCCACACAAGGTGTGAAGTTGATACGGCTGGATGACGAAGATGAAATAGCAGCCATCACCCAACTTGATGAGGAAAGCACAGATGACAGCACCTCAACAGAAACCGAAAGCACAGGAACTGAAAACACAGAAATCTGATCAAATTAAAAACAATAAAATGAGAAAAATCCTTTTCCTCCTTATTGCGATGACCGGGTTCTTCACGGCTTCAGCGCAGAATCTCTCTAAGATCAAAACCATGATCGAAGAGAAAAAATATATAGATGCCAATACCGCGCTGGATGAGGTGCTGAAAGTACCAAAATCTCAGAAAAGTCATGAAGTTCATTACCTAAAATCAAAAGTACTCAGTGCAATCGCAGCAGATCCTGAATTAAGAAAAAAAATGCCAGGAACCAGGATGAAAGCACTGGATGCTTTCAAAAAAGCACTTGAACTTGACAAGAATGAAACGATGATGTTGATGAACATCGACAAATACGAACCTGTTGTTTCACTTTATACACTTGGTTTTGAAGAGGGTGCGGATCACTACAACAATGCCAGATATGAAGAATCTTACAATACCTTCAAAGAAGCTGGAACAGCTGGTGAATATATTTTTAGTCAGGGCTGGGGGTTGTACAAGCTTGATACCACACTGACCCTGTATCTCGGACTGTCTGCACTGAACGCGAAAAAAGAGGATGAGGCTATAGTATTTTTTACAAAAATTGCTGACGAAAATATAGGTGGAACACCCGACAGAGCAACACCTTACAGATTCCTGGCTAAGTATTATTATGACAAGAAGGATGAGGCTAAGATGAAGAAGTATATGGACGCAGGCCTCAAACTCTATCCTCAGGATGATTATCTTCCTCAGTTGATGATCGAGAGTGTACGCGATAAAAATGATATGGCTTTACTCTTTAAGACCTACGAGGAATTGTTGGTAATCAATCCTGAATCATTTGATGTGATCTTTGATTATGCCTCTGATTTATTCGGAGAGACGCATGTCTCTGAATCATCAAAAAAAGCAGCTAATTACCAGGAACAATGTGCCAAAATTGAAGGGTTGTATGAGAAGGCACTCAGTCTTAAACCAGATTCATACATCACCATGCTTTCTCTTGGAAAACATTTTTATAACCAAATGTTGTTTGTCGAGGAAGATCTGTACAAGATAAAAGGACAGGGGCCTGAACAGACTAAAAAGCGTGCTGATATATCGGCGGTCATAGATGGACTTGGAAACAAAGCGATTCCAAGACTTGAGGCTGTCTTCAATTATTATGACAAATTGGGAAAATTGAAGGTCAACGATAAATCAAACTTTAAATCATCCTGTTCATTGTTGACTTACTGCTACAACATGAAAAAGGATAAAGCGAAAGCTGATTTTTATCAGAAGAAATATGATGAAGCTGACAAAGCGCATGAATAGATCATAAGCCAACACTAACCCAAAGAGAAAAGCAAAGGCTTTTCTCTTTTTTATTTTAAGAAGATATGACACTTCAATTAGGTAGACAATCCTTTGGAAAAATTTCGGATAGAGGCAATTTCATGTCTCGGGAAGAGGTAAATGTTCTATTGAGCAATTGGGTTAAAAATGACAAACTAAGGCTTCATATGGAGCAAGTTGGCGCCCTCATGGCTGCATGGGCATCAGAAATTGAAGGTTTGGAAGAGATTGAAGTCTGGAAATGGGAAATGGCCGGTTTGTTACATGATGCTGATTGGGATCAATGGCCAGACCAACATTGCAGGAAAATCATCGAATATCTGGAGGAAAAGGGAATTGATCCTGAGGTTATTCGGGCCATAGCATCTCACGGACCAGTTCACTTTGGGGTAGATCCCGAATCCAAAATGGATAAAATGCTGTATGCCTTTGACGAACTTTCGGGGTTGATACATGCATATTCGTTAATGCGCCCTGATGGGTACCTTGGAATGGAACTAAAAGGGGTAATGAAAAGATTCAAAGAAAAAACCTTCGCGGCTAATGTTAGTAGAGATGATATTCGAGATGCCTGCGAAAGGGCAGCCATTTCTTTAGACAATCTAATATCGTTTATCATCAAGCACCAAGGGAAGAACATGAGTCAGGCTGCTGATTAAAGCCAAACAAACTCCCTTATCTTATTTAACATAATATAAATTATAAGTAATAAAATTACTTTTAATCTAGCTGTAGACTGACCAGATGTGTATACAATCCATTGTTAATCAATAACTCATCATGTGTGCCGGATTCTTTAATATGACCTTTATCAATCACAAATATCTTATCTGCATTTCGTACGGTAGATAAGCGCTGCGCAATTACGATGGAAGTTCTATTCTTCATCAAGTTATCTAAAGCAGACTGAACGAGTTGCTCACTGGCAGAATCCAATGAACTTGTTGCTTCGTCCAAGATCAAAATAACTGGATTCCTCAGAATCGCTCTTGCAATGGCTATACGCTGACGTTGTCCACCTGAAAGCTTTACGCCTCGTTCTCCGACAATCGTATCATATTTCTCGGGAAATGCCTCAATGAACTCAGCTGCAAAAGCCTTTTCGGCCGCTTCTCTAATCTCTTGGTCAGTTGCATCTACCTTTCCATATGCTATATTTTCCCTGATCGTTCCTCCAAACAATAAAATATCCTGAGGAACATACGCCATTTTACCTCTCAACTCATTGATAGACAAATCATTAACAGAAATACCATCAAACCTTAGTGCCCCTTCGTCAGGTTTATAAAAACCTAGGATCATGGATGCAATGGTCGACTTGCCTGAACCACTAGGCCCAACCAATGCAACCTGGCTGCCAGCTGAGATCTCCAAACTGACATCATGAAGCACCTTGACATCTGGTCTGGATGGATATGAAAAGCCTATACCTTTAAATGAGATATTGCCTTTTAGAGTATTGATAATCTGAGCATTAAATACTTTTTTATTATCAGTTTCTGATCCTTCGTTCAATAACTCCCGAACCCTTTGTGTTGCACCAAGTGTCTTTTGAAAGCTGCTGTAGATATCTGCGAATCCTGCCATGCTACCACCAATAAAGGATGTGTAGACTACAAAAGCTGTAAGATCTCCGAAGGTTAGTTCACCCACATGAAGCAAGCCGACACCATACCAGACGACCAACACAATGGCTCCAAAAAGACTAAAGATCATGATTGAGATGAAGAGTCCACGTGTTTTACCATTGGCAACCGAAAGTTCAACAACCTTATCAAGACTCTTTCTATATCTGTTTGATTCGAATAACTCGTTGGTGAATGCTTTTACACTGGAGATACCAGAAAGGGTTTCCTGAACAATGGTATTGGAATCAGCCAGGTTGTCCTGCGCCTTCCTGGAAAGTTTTCGGATATACCTGCCGAAGATGACCGCCGTAACTACCACAATTGGTATAACTGAAAGCATCACCAGCGTCAGCTTTACCGAGATAAACAGGATCAACCCAATTCCAACAAGGAGTGTAAGTACTCCCCTTATCAAGTCGGCTAAGATTGACGTCACGGCATCTTGTATCTGAGAAAGATCGGAGGAAATCCTGCTTGACAATTCACCGACCCTTCTCTCAGAGAAAAATTGCATTGGCAAACTGATCAAATGACCGTAAAGGTCATACCTGAGATCAGCCAAAGCACGTTCACCAACAATTGTAAAAAGATATACCCGCAAAAAAGACACGATCATTTGAATGAAAAGAACACCGATCATGACAAAAGCGATGTTCGTCGGATCCGACCAGATATCGTTACTTATAGCAGTAGCTGACTGAGCAGAGTCGATCAATTTCTTCAGAAAAAACGGAAAAGAGAGCGTTGTTATGCTCGATAACGCAATGGCAATTAGTCCGCCAAAAAACACAAAACGATACGGGCGAACATATTTCAATAAACCAATTGCATGAGACCAGCTTTCGCGACTAAGTTTAATCC
>JBKCFW010000119.1:0-26969 GCA_046303675.1 bacterium | reverse complement strand
CCATGCAATACTGTTGTTGAATTGGTTAAATTTTCTTTCGATTGACAAAACTAGTTCAGGTAATTGGTTGTTTAGATTTATGAGAGATGAACTTCCTTATTTTATACCATTTCACATTTAACATGAGTCACCGATAATATTGACTAATTTTAATAAAGAAATTGACAACAATGAGATACATATTCCTGCTGCTGCTTTCCATACTTTTTTTAAAAACGTACAGTCAAGATGATCTGCTTCAGGACCTGCTGAAGGATCAAGACACCACAACCGACCTGCTGCCAAATAAAATGCTGATCACACAACGAGTATTATGGGGCGAGAAGGGATTGCTTCGGCCAATCTCTCCACTTACGTCAGTCAATCGGGAAAAAGAACTTAAGCTAAGAAGAACAATGTTGGTCGCACACCAGGTACTCGGATTTGTTACACTCGGGGGAATGGTTGGTCAGGGCATTGTTGGATCTCAACTGTACAAAAACCCAGGTGATCACAGAGCAAGAGATCTTCATGAGGGATTGGCTGTGACGGTAAATTTGACTTACTCCGCAACAGCTGCCATGTCCCTTTTTGCTCCTCCGCCATTGATTAACCGAGATAAAAAACTATCTGCGATCAGACTTCACAAATGGCTTTCATTGGTTCATATGTCTGGCATGATTGCAACGAACATCCTTGCAGACAAAGCTGAAGACCCTAAATTCAAACCATATCACCGCGCCGCTGCATTTGCAACATTTGCAAGCTTTGCAGCAGCTGTCATCGTAATAAAATTCTGATCATGCGTATACTATTCATGTTGCTCTTATTGCCCTCAGTGATGATGGCACAGACAAAAAAGATCATCGATAAGAAAAAATCAACCATCACCTATTCGATGAATCATATGCTGCACGCATGGGATGGAACATCTTCAGATCTCAATGGCGTTGTGGTAGCAAGTCCTGAGAATAAAATTCAAAAAGTGGCTGTTGTTTCCAAGGTGAGTGCCTTTGATTCAAAAAGTTCAAACAGAGACGCACACATGCTGGAAGTTACAGAAGCGTTGAAGTTCCCAAATATCACTTTTTCCAGTACATCCGTGACTGAAGGAAAAAATGGAGAGCTTGATATAAAAGGAACACTTCAATTTCACGGGGTGAACAAGGAAATCAGTTTCAAAGGATCAACCAAGGGTGATGGATCTTCAACCAATGTGACCGGTGAATTTATTTTTCTTCTTGAGGATTTCAAGATCGAACGACCATCGTTCATGCTTCAGAAAGTTGACAATGAAGTAAAAGTCAAGTTTGATATTTACTTTTAGGATCAACAATTATCATGGGCACATTCAAGGAGATCACAAAGGATCTTAAAACTAAAGCAACAAAAGAGAAAGCTGCAATACTATCCCGATTCTTTAAAACTGGAAAGGGAGAATATGGTGAGGGAGATAAATTTTACGGAATCATCGTTCCTGAACAAAGAAAAATTGCAAAAGCACATTGCTCAACAACCACCAAAGAGACCATAATCGCTCTGCTAGATTCGGCCTATCATGAAGAGCGTCTAACAGGGCTCTATATCCTCAATCAAAAGTTCACTGAAGCATTAAAACAAGATGAGGCAAAACAATGGGTAGACCTATATCTAAAAAAAGCTGATCGTGTCAATAACTGGGATCTGGTTGACAGCACGGCACACATTATACTTGGACAATGGCTGGATGATAAAGATAGAAGTATCCTTTATATACTTGCGAAAGATAGGTTGCTCTGGAAAAACAGGATCGCTGTTGTTGCTACACTCCACTTTATCAGAAAGAACGATCTAAAAGATATCCTGAAGATCAGCGAGATCATGATCGATCATAAGCATGATCTGATACATAAAGCAACAGGCTGGATGTTGCGTGAGGCTTGGAAAAAAGATGCAAATATTGTAGAGGAATTTTTGAATAAGCATGCGCACAATATGCCTCGAACTATGTTGCGATACGCAATCGAAAAGATCCCGGAAATCAAACGAAAAGCATACCTGGATAAATAATCTTTAATTAGAAAAGTCCTTCAAAATTCGTTCTGACCGCTTCTAATGTAAACTGAATATTAAATTTTTGTTTATTCAGACAGATATTGCTGATTGAAAACATCTGAAAATACTAAGTTGGTTAAATTGCCGTATGACAAAAAATTCATTTGTACAACGGGACATCAGCTGGTTAAGTTTTAATGCCCGCGTTCTACAGGAAGCAAATGACCCAACTGTGCCTCTGAAAGAAAGAATTCGCTTCCTTGGAATTTTTTCCAATAACATGGACGAATTTTTTCGGGTCAGGGTAGCCACCATAAAAAGAATGGTTGAGCTGGGTGGCAAAAAAGAAAAATTAAGAATGCACATGGAGGAATCGCCCAGCGAATTGCTGAACGATATACTTCAGACCGTACTTAGCCAACAAAATGAATTTGACAGAATTTGGTTGAATATCCAGACAGAACTAAGAAAGAACAATATATTCCTCAAAACTGATAAACAACTCACCAAGGAACAAAAACTATTTGTAACTGAATTCTTCGAAAAAGAAGTCAGATCGAATATTATTCCATTGATGATTGAAAGTCTTACGGAGCTCCCTTACCTGCGAGATAAAAGTATCTACCTGGGTGTTGTTATGCAACACAAACATTCAGCCTATAAACAACAATACGCACTCATTGAAGTGCCTTCAAAATCAATAGGCAGATTTATCGAACTGCCAACATCAAAAAACGAAACTGATATTATTCTGCTTGAAGATATCATAAGGGTAAACTTGCCATATATCTTCTCATATTTCGGATATGATCATTTTGAATCACACATATTCAAAGTGACAAAAGATGCGGAGATAGATCTTGATCTTGATGTCAGCACCTCTCTTGTTGAAAAAATGCAAAAGGGACTTAAGGGCAGAAGAAAAGGTAAACCGGTAAGACTTGTGTATGATAAAGAAATGAACAGTGGCCTTTTGAACTACCTGGTTAAAAAACTAAAACTTGACCAAAAATCAAGCATCATTCCGGGTGGCAGAATACACAACTTCAAACACTTCATGGACTTCCCGGATGTTTTCCCCTCCTCAAAAAGAAAAATGCCTTCTTTTAGTCACCCTGATCTGAAAAAAGCATTAAGAGTAACTGATGTAATCAGCAAAAAAGATGTTCTCTTGAACTTCCCTTATCACTCGTTCAATGCGATCATTGACCTCTTGCGGGAGGCTGCTATTGATAGGGATGTGCAGTCGATCAAAATAACAGCATACAGACTTGCCCCTGAATCCAAGATCATCAACGCACTCATCAATGCATCAAGAAATGGGAAGAAGGTAGAGGTAATGCTGGAGCTGAAAGCCCGATTTGACGAAGAGGCAAATATTGAATGGAAGAATATTCTCGAGGAAGAAGGCGTAAAAGTAATTCTCGGAATTCCTAACATGAAGGTGCATGCCAAGATCTGTGTCATAAAAAAACGTGTAAAAAACACGACCATACAATATGGGTTTGTCAGTACAGGTAATCTGAATGAAAAAACAGCAAATTTTTATGGAGATCACTGTTTGCTGACATCCAATAGAAATATAATGGCTGACATCAACCGGATATTCTTCTATCTCGAGAACCCTGAGGCACATGGTAAAGCACTTCATGAGTGCAAAACATTGTTGGTGAGTCCAACAGGAATGAGAGATAAAATTGAAGAACTCATAGCATTTGAGATCAAAGAGGCAAAGAAAGGAAAACCGGCATCAATCACCTTAAAACTGAATTCACTTAGCGATATAAAACTTGTTGAGGCGTTGAACAAAGCCAGTAAAGCTGGCGTATCTGTCAATTTAATCATCAGAGGAATTTACTCCATCAAGAAGGAGCAACACAAAGAGAAAAATTGTCCCTATGCCATTAGTATAGTTGATGAGTATCTGGAGCATGCACGTGTAATGGTTTTTCACAACAAGGGAAATGTGCTCATGTATATTTCCAGTGCAGACTGGATGGTGAGAAATCTGGACCATAGGGTAGAAGCAGCTTGTCCGATTCTGCACTCCAAACTTAAAACGGAAATCCTCGAGATCCTGAATATTCAATTGAAAGACAACGTGAAAGCAAGGATCTTAGATAATAATTTTAACAACAACTACGTAACTTCACAGGGCAAGAAAAAGATAAGATCACAACAGGAGGTTTATAATTATCTTCTGAAAAAACAAGAACTACCCACAAGTGAGACTCGCCGCCATTGATATAGGAACAAACGCATCAAGATTATTAATATCCGATGTGGCTGTCTCCGAACAAGGCAATGCAACGTTCAGCAAGCTCAACCTGATTCGAGTTCCCCTGCGTTTGGGATTTGATGTTTTCGAAACAGGAGTCATCTCCAAACAAAAATATAATATGCTCCTTCAAACCATGAAGGCATATGCCCACCTTATGAGAGCATACAAGGTGGATAAAAGTATAGCTGTTGCAACCAGTGCCATGCGGGATGCAAAAAACCGATCAGAAGTAATTAGAAAAGTATTTCTTGAGACAGGCATAAACATAGAAGTGATCAGTGGAGACTTTGAAGCATCGTTGATCTATGAATCCCATATTGCAGAAAACCTGAATGAAAATAACAATTACCTCTATATTGATGTTGGTGGCGGAAGTACCGAGCTCACCTATTTCAGTAATAATCAGATCGTATATAAACATTCATTTAATATTGGTACAATTCGCTTATTGAAAGAGATCGTTAAAGAAACAGATTGGGATGAGATGAAAACAGCGATCAGAGAAAATATAAAAGGTCCAAAAAATATTGTTGCAATCGGTACCGGAGGGAACATTAACAAAGTATTTTCAATCAGTAAAAAGAAAGAGGGTAAACCCCTCGATATTGAACTGCTTAGAGACTATTACAGAGAGTTTTCATCATGCTCGGTTGAAGATAGAATCATGCTTTTTAAACTTCGTGAAGACAGGGCAGATGTGATTGTTCCTGCATTATTGATCTACATCCAAGTCATGAAATGGGCTGGGATAGACGAACTTCTCGTACCAAAGATAGGATTGGCTGATGGCCTTATTCAGCATCTGTATGCTGAAATGATCGTGTAGACTTCACATCAGATCCGAAATTCTTCAAATTTGCTTAACACATTCTTCATGATGAGGTAATCTCAATTAGAGAGATTTACGTAACCGAATATGAATGACTAAACGAAAATGTAACGTAGTCGTCTTAAGCGATATCCACTTAGGCACGTATGGCTGCCACGCTAAAGAACTTGTCAATTACCTCAGAAGTATAGAGCCAGAGTTACTCATCCTTAATGGTGATATCATAGACATTTGGCAGTTTAGAAAACACTATTTCCCTTCATCCCACATGCAGGTCATAAAGGAGATCTTCAGCATTTTATCCAAAGGAACAAAAATAGTGTACATCACCGGGAACCACGACGAATCACTGAGAAGGTACAGCGGACTCCAACTCGGAAATTTTCAGTTGCAGGATAAACTTGTGATTGAAATTGATGGAAAGAGAACATGGATATTTCATGGCGATGTGTTTGATGCCACTACAAAAGGTAGCGCAAAACTGATTGCAAAGCTTGGAGGACATGGATATGATCTGCTGATCATTCTGAACAGGATGATCAACTGGCTGCTGAAATCATTGGGGCGCGAAAAAATGAGCTTGAGTAAAAAAGTCAAGGAAAGTGTCAAAAAAGCGGTGTCATGGATTGGAGATTTCGAACAAACTTCGGCTGAATTGGCCATTGAAAATAATTATCACAATGTGATATGTGGACACATACATCAGCCACAAATAAGAACCATCACAACAGATATGGGCTCAGTAAATTACATGAACAGCGGAGATTGGATAGAAAATCTCACAGCACTGGAATACAATAATGGTGAATGGGAAATTTATTCTTTTAAAGAACATGAGCTGCCGGTAGCCCCCAATGCTTCCATCAATGAAATGAATAAAATACCTATTGTCAATATCATCCCTGAAGAAATTGCACTTTTTTTCAATACGGTTGCTTCAGCAAGAATAAAATAACAACATGAAAATTTTTTATGCAGTTCAGGCAACAGGAAATGGTCACATCAGTCGAGCAACAGAAATTCTCCCTTACCTACAGCAACATGGTACTGTGGATGTTTTTCTAAGCGGTAATAACTTTGCATTGAATACAAATCTCCCTGTGGCTTATAGAAGTAAAGGCCTGAGTCTGAAATATGACAAAAACGGAGGTGTTGACATTCTTGGAACAGCAACATCGGTCAACTTTAAGAAAATATGGAATGAAGCGCGAAGTCTGCCAATAGAAAAATATGATCTGGTGATCAATGACTTTGAATCGATCACCTCACTGGCATGCAAACTGAAGAAGATCCCTTCGATACATTTCGGACATCAGGCAAGTTTCAAGAGTAAACTTACGCCTCGTCCGAAAGAAAAAAATATACTTGGTGAATGGGTGTTGAGGAATTATGCCAGAGGGACAAGCACTATCGGACTACATTTCAAGAGTTACGACAAAGACATCTATCCGCCAATCATAAAAAAGTCAATACTGCAGGCCACACCAAGCGATGCTGGCCACATCACAGTTTATCTGGCACATTATGCTGACGAATTTCTGATCAGGGAATTTCAGAAATTAAAAAAATTTAAGTTTGAACTATTCTCAGTTACCGCGAAAACACCCTATACACTAGAGAATGTTCAGGTATACCCTGTCACACAAATATTATTCAACAAGAGTCTGATCAATTGTCATGGCGTTATCACAGGAGCAGGATTTGAAACCCCTGCAGAAGCATTGTATCTTAGAAAAAAGATTATTGTTGTACCAATGAAAAAACAATACGAGCAAGCGTGTAACACAGCAGCATTAAATGCATTTGGGGTAATGTCACTTAACACAATTGATGAATATTTCCCAGCTTATTTCAATAAATGGATCTTTGACACCCGAACCTGTGGTCTCAATTTAACACACAACACTGAGCAGATCATCAATAGTGTTATACATAAGCATAAAGAGCTTAATGATACAACTGAAAAAGAATTTGATGGGTTTGGAATGAACTTTGACCTCAACTATCCCATCTTACAGCGAGAATTAAACACTATACAAGGGAACGGACCGCTTCCGGGATAAATTGATCGGGCTTATCAATAGCTGCCTCCTTTGATGGAGCAAGATCAACTAATGTAACCAACTGTTCTATTCCCATAGCAGCCTGATCACGTCGATCCACATTAGAAGCTCCGCAAATGATACGAATCCGCTTGCCCGATCTTCCTGCTAGTCCGGATACATATCCTACCACTTTACCCTGAATTGACTGAATGTCAAATGTTCCTTCACCTGTAATGATCACATCTGCTTCTTTAATATGCTTTTCCAGTTCAATCGACTCGGCAAGATAATCTACACCGGGCACCAGCCTCGCGCCAAGAAACACATCACATCCTCCTCCTAATCCACCTGCCGCTCCTGCGCCTGGAAGATCGATCACCGAACGATCAAAATATTGCATGAACATTGCATCAAGATGCTTCAACCCTTCGTCCAGCTCATTGATCTGTTCTTTAGAAGCGCCTTTCTGTGCTGCATAAATATGTGCGGCACCTTCCGGACCGCAGAATGGATTTTTTACATCACAGGCTACAGTGAATTGTACATCCTCGAGCACATCAGTTTCAGGCATAACGATCTCATGCACTAACAACATACTCTCGCCACAAGGATCAAGCGGATCACCATTTTTATCAAGGAACATATACCCCAAGGCATCTGCCATACCAAGTCCTCCATCATTTGTAGCACTACCGCCAATTCCAAGCAGTATATGCTGCGCTCCTCTATTCATTGCATCGCGGATCAACAACCCTGTTCCATAGGTTGATGTGCGCATAGGATTCAATTCAGACTTCTTCAACAATGCCATGCCACTGGCTGCAGCCATTTCAATAAAGGCCGTACCGGATGCAGCAGCATATTGATACTGTGCCATGATGGGTCTGCCCAACGGATCAACCGTTGGCGCTACAACAGATTCCGTATTAAAATAATGTTGTATCAACTGTTCAAAACCATCACCGCCATCGGATAAAGGAAAGCTCATTACTTCAGCATCAGAATGGATCGCAAGGATCTCCTTCCTCATAATATCACACAAGCTGATTGAATCAATACTTCCCTTGAACTTATCAGGCGCTAATAAAAATTTCATACATGCATTTTTGCTATAAAAATTTAAGGTTTAGAGCAAGGTCAATGCAGATTGCACAACCTCAAGCTCTAAACCCTAAACGACTAAACACCTAAACGGTATACTAGAATGAGTGAAAATTATTTCCTCTTAGGATACACCGCATTAACACCCAACTCTTCCTCAATGCGGAGAAGCTGATTGTACTTCGCCATACGATCTGTGCGTGATGCAGATCCTGTTTTGATCTGACCGCAATTCAAGGCAACAGCAAGATCTGCAATCGTTGTATCTTCTGTCTCACCACTTCTGTGACTCATAATAGAAGTATATCCATTGGTCTGAGCAAGTCGAACTGCATTGATGGTTTCAGTGACCGTACCGATCTGATTTACCTTAACAAGAATACTGTTGGCGATTCCTTTGTCGATACCTTCCTGCAAACGAAGAACATTGGTTACAAAAAGATCGTCACCAACCAACTGACACCTGTCGCCTACTGCTTCGGTCAACTTCTTCCATCCATCCCAATCATCTTCAGCCATACCATCTTCAATAGAAATGATCGGATATTTATTTACCCACTCTGTCCAGTATGCCACCATCTCATCACTGCTGATCACTTTACCTGAGCTCTTATAAAATTTGTAACTCTTGGTTTTTTCATCGTACATCTCACTTGTCGCAGCATCCATAGCGATATTGATCTGTGATCCTGTCTTATATCCTGCTGCCTCGATAGCCTGGATCACGATCTCAATAGCTTCTTCATTGCTCTGAATATCAGGTGCAAATCCACCCTCATCACCAACGTTTGTACTGAAGCCTTTTTTCTTCAATACAGTTTTCAACTGATGGAAGATCTCAACTCCCCAACGAAGACCTTCACTGAATGTTGATGCACCTGTTGGCACGATCATGAATTCCTGAAAATCGATCTTATTGTCGGCATGCGCACCACCATTCAAAATGTTCATCAAAGGAACGGGAAGGGTAACAGCATTCACACCACCAAGATATCTGTACAAATTAAGGTTGCTTGCCTGTGCAGCAGCCTTTGCAACTGCCATGGAAACAGCGAGTGTTGCATTGGCGCCAAGTTTTGCTTTATTTGGAGTACCATCCAGGTCGATGAGCATCTTGTCGATCAACGCCTGCTCAGTTGCAGGGATGCCAACCAATTTGCTGGCAATAATATTATTGATATTATCTACAGCCTTAAGCACGCCGCGTCCGACATAAACAGACTTATCACCATCTCTCAATTCAACCGCTTCGTGTTTTCCGGTTGATGCTCCTGAAGGAACTGCTGCGCGTCCGATAAAACCGCTTTCGGTGATTACGTCTACCTCTACAGTTGGGTTACCGCGACTGTCGAGGATTTGTCTTGCGTGAATGTTGGCGATCAAACTCATAATGTTATTTTTTATCTGTTGTTAAAGGGGTTTGCAAACGATCAATTGCTTGATTCCGTCAATTCCCTGAAAATATCCTCAAGGCGCCGGGTTTGCGTTTGCAAAGAAACGATATTAAGATTATGTTGCAAAGTGAAAGCCAAAAGTTCTTTGCTTAAGGCCTCCGGATCAGTAGTTTCAAGCATCCAGTCAAGTTCATTCACCTTGTTTGCATGAAGAACACCTTTGACCCCGGACAGCAATGTCTGATCAACCTTTTCCCGAAATGATACCCTTACCCTCGCCATTGCACTGCTCTGTTGCAGGTTTACAAGCCTGTCATCTGCCACTATGGAACCTTTGTTGATCACAATAACGCGATCACAGAGTGCCTCAACTTCCTGAAGAATATGGGTGGAAAAAAGTATGGTCTTTTCTTTACTCAAAGAACGGATCACTTCCCTGATCTCAATGATCTGATTAGGGTCAAGTCCGGTCGTAGGCTCATCCAATATCAACACCTCCGGATCATGCAACAAGGCAGCAGCAAGTCCAACGCGTTGTTTGTAGCCTTTTGATAACTGTCCGATCTCTTTATGTGCCTCGACTGATAAGCCGGTGAGTGCAATCACCTCTTCAATTCTTTTCTTGGGGGAATGTAATCCGTGCAGCCCTGCCATCATATTGAGGTATTCTCGCACATACATTTCGTAGTAAAGTGGATTGGATTCGGGCAGATAGCCGATCTTTCGTTTTGTGGCAAGTGATTCTCCCGCCACCGGAATTCCGCATACGTACACATCGCCTGAATCCGGACGAAGATATCCGGTGATAATTTTCATAGTGGTGGACTTCCCAGCCCCATTCGGACCAAGAAAACCTACGATCTCTCCTTTGTTGATCTCAAAACTGATGTCATTCACTGCAATTTGCGTTCCGTATGTTTTGAGTATATGCGCTACTTTAATCGACATATTATTATTGATCAATCTTCAATTTCATCGCTGGACTCAGGAAGTTTGTCGTATGCACCTTGCAAAGCAAGCCAGCCAAACAACACAAACCCAATAGCGATCGGAAAAAAGATGATGACAAAGATACTCCATTGCATGATGGTATCGGTCGTGGGCTTGCTGGTTATCTGACCATACGCTGTTTTTAACAAAAGAATATAAGACAACACAGCGATGGCCATCCATAGTATACCCAAATATCGTTTTATAGTATTCATGATATTCATTTAGTCGTTAACATTAGGATCGATCTTGTTGCTCAGGTATATTGTACCTATGATCAATGACAACACACCAATACAAATTGGATACCATAATCCAACCAGCGGATCGCCGGCATAGATCGTTCCAAGCAAGACAGCAATAAATGGCGTCAATCCACCAAATACGCCATTGCCCAGGTGATACGGCAAACTCATCGATGTATAGCGGATCTTTGTTGGGAAGATCTCAACGAGAAATGCAGCGATCGGACCATACACCATCGTTACAAAAACGATCTGAAAAAAGATCAATGCAACAATTGCCCAATAGGTGCCATCGGGCACAACTTTTGAAAGCTTAGGTTTTAAATGCAGTTTCTCTTCTCCGGAAGCGAGCAAGGTATCCGTCTGTACGATCTTCTCGGTAATCCCGTTTTGAAAAAGATGATACGTTGTACTGGATTGTAAAGCATAATCTTTACCATCAACCTTCTGCATTACTTTTTCAATGCGTGTCTTTGAATCATCCATCACAGATTCAGCGGTGGAGGTGATGCTGATCATCTCTCTGTAAATAGGCCTGTAAGATACCACGGCAAGAAGAAGTCCGGCCATGATGATCCACTTACGTCCCACCCTGTCACTGAGATAACCAAAGAAAATAAAAAGTGGTGTTGCAAATATGATCGCCCAGATCAAGATGGTTCTGGTCTGTTCAAAATCAACCTTACAGGTATTCTCCAAAAATGTTTGCGCATAGAACTGTCCAGTATACCATATCACACCCTGTCCCATCACTGCGCCGAATAAAGACAACAATACCATTTTCAAGTTGGCCCTGTGCATGAGACTTTCTTTAATCGGATTGACCGAAGTTTTGCCTTCAGATTTAAGTTTGCTGAACAGCGGCGACTCATGCATTTTCATTCTGATGTATATACTCATTCCTACGAGTACAATAGAAAACCAAAAAGGAATACGCCATCCCCATGACTCAAATGCCCTGATGGAATCAGCTTCATTCGGAGCAAGACTCTTTCTGGTGATCAAAATAATTCCCAATGAAAGCAGTAACCCGAGTGTTGCCGTAGTTTGTATCCAACTGGTAAAAAATCCCCGACGTTCTGCAGGAGAATGTTCAGCAACATAAGTAGCTGCCCCACCATACTCTCCTCCCAATGCCAGGCCTTGGATAAGTCGCAATAACAAAACGATCAGCGGAGCTGCAAAACCAATGGTGGCATATCCTGGAACTATACCAATGGCAAAGGTCGAACCACCCATCAATATCAAGGTCAGTAGGAAAGTATATTTGCGACCCACCTTATCCCCCAGTCTGCCAAATACCAACGCACCAAAGGGCCTTACAATAAAACCAGCGGCAAATGTTGCAAGCGTGGCCAGCAAAGCAGCCGTAGCATCTGTCTGTGGGAAAAACTGGGTTGCGATGATCGGGGCAAGACTTCCAAAAATGTAAAAGTCGTACCACTCGATCAGCGTGCCTACCGAAGACGCAAAAATTACTTTCCTGATCGGGTTGTTTTCAGCGGAAATATTCATGCAGATGCTCTTTTAAAACCTGATTAAATTGCTTTCAAGATAAAAATATATCTCCAAGAAACTGTATATTTTTTAACTTACCGCACCAAAACCAAAAATGAGGTTATGAGTTACCCTTATCAGATCAAGTCGTACGAAAACTACAAGGAAGCGTGGAAGAAAAGTATTGAAGACCCCGAGGGTTTTTGGGGTGAAGTAGCAAGTCACTTTTATTGGAGAAAGCCATGGGATAAAGTGTTGGACTGGAACTTTAAAGAACCTTCGGTGAAATGGTTCGACGGTGCTCAACTGAACATTACGGAGAATTGTATCGATCGCCACCTGAACGATAAAGGCAATCAACCGGCGATCATCTGGGAACCAAATGATCCGAATGAGCATCATCGTATGCTAACCTATTCACAACTGCATACAAAAGTGAATCAGTTCGCACATGTCCTGAAGAACAACGGCATAAAAAAAGGCGACAGGGTATGTATCTACATGGGAATGATACCTGAGCTCGCCATTGCAGTGCTGGCCTGTGCAAGAGTGGGTGCTATACACTCTGTAATTTTTGGTGGCTTCAGTGCGCAAAGTATAGCCGACAGATTGCAGGATGCGAAATCAGAATTCATCATCACCTGCGATGGTGCATTCAGAGGAGCAAAAGACATCCCATTGAAAAATGTGATCGATGATGCATTGATCAGCTGTCCGTTTGTCAAACGTGTGATCGTCTACACACATACACGTACGGCTGTGAGCATGATCAAAGGACGTGATGTGTGGTGGGAAGATGAGATCAGAAAAGTGGAAACTGCCGGCAACCCTGAATTCCCTGCTGAAGTGATGAATGCAGAAGATCCACTGTTTATATTATACACATCCGGATCAACAGGAAAACCGAAAGGTGTTGTTCACTCTTGCGGTGGTTACATGGTCTATACCAACTACTCATTTGTCAATGTGTTTCAATACAAACCGGAAGAGATACATTTCTGTACAGCTGATATCGGATGGATCACCGGACACTCCTATATATTATATGGTCCTCTTAGTGCAGGAGCTACAACATTAATGTTTGAAGGTATTCCTACTTTCCCTGATGCGGGAAGATTCTGGGATATCATCGATAAATACAAAGTCAATATTCTCTATACGGCTCCTACAGCGATCAGGAGTCTGATGGCATTCGGACTCGGACCATTGCAAAATAAAGATCTCAGTTCATTGCGCGTACTAGGTACTGTGGGTGAACCGATCAACGAAGAAGCATGGAGCTGGTATGATGAACATATCGGTAAAAAGAAATGTCCGATCGTAGACACTTG
The DNA here is from genome assembly GCA_046303675.1 of bacterium. Lineage (GTDB taxonomy): Bacteria > Bacteroidota > Bacteroidia > Chitinophagales > Chitinophagaceae > Pollutibacter. Next base: position 13,243 of record JBKCFW010000119.1, on the reverse strand, counting down.
GTGGCAGACAGAAACAGGAGGAGTTATGATCAGCAATATGGCTGGCATCACTCCGGCAAAAGCAAGCTTTGCAACATTGCCTTTACCGGGTGTACATCCAGTATTGGTGGATGAGAAAGGAGTAGAGATCACTGAAAATAATGTTACCGGAAACCTGTGCATCAAATCACCATGGCCCTCTGTGATCAGAACAACCTATGGTGATCACGAACGTTGCAGAACAAATTATTTTGCCACCTATGAAAACCTATACTTCACGGGCGATGGTGCATTCAGGGATGAAAACGGATTCTATAGAATAACCGGCAGGGTTGATGATGTATTGAATGTAAGCGGACACAGAATTGGTACCGCAGAAGTAGAGAACGCGATCAACATGCATGCAGGAGTTGTTGAAAGTGCTGTTGTTGGTTATCCGCATGATGTAAAGGGACAAGGCATCTATGCTTATGTCATCTACAGTGGCACACATGGTGATGAAGAGATGACAAGAAAAGATATCACTGCAACTGTAAGTCGTATTATTGGTCCGATCGCTAAACCCGATAAAATACAATTGGTATCTGGACTTCCAAAAACACGCAGCGGTAAGATCATGAGAAGGATCCTTCGCAAGATCGCCGAGAACGATTTGGAAAACATTGGTGACACTTCAACCCTCCTCGATCCAAGTGTTGTGGAGGAGATAAAGAGGGGGAAGATTTAGGGAGGGGAGGATTTGCTTATTCGTTGATTTGTTGATTCGTTGATTTGTTTATTTGTTGATTTGTTGATTTGATTAGGTGTTTAGAAGGGAGAAAGTTTAATTGATTTCATTTCACCAAACACATAAACTTTAAATGCCCATCACATCAACAAATAATCGAATAAACAAATCAACAAATCAAAAAATAAACACCTAACCCTAATTACTAAACCTCACCCCCACCGTATACGGCTGTTGATCAAGTCCGAACTGATGCATAGGTTTCATAGCAATTGAAGTATATAGTTTAACAGGACCAAGGCCAATTTCTCCAACATAAGAAACCTTGAAACGCTCAAGATTAAAATCTGTTTTCACTTTATTTTTTCCAGCATCAGAAATTTGTTTTTGCCTGCTGCTATACAAGTATCCTCCACTTATACCTGCAGAAAATTGAAGACCTTTCTCTGGTTTTTTCGGATTGGTATTAACATTCAACATCAATGGAACAGTCAGATAATTAGCAACAAGTTTATTCTTAGACATGGAGCTTGTGGATCTTATAGTATAAGGGGATATGCCATCAACATAGGTAATACCAGACTTAAAGAAATAATTATTGCTTTCAATACCGAGTCCATACTTAAGGTTCAATACACCAGAAGCTATACTGAGACGCTGCATGAAAAACCAAAGATTAAAGTTTGAAATTCTTGAACCCCTCAGGGCATAGTCGCCCTTTGAAGCTGGAATCCCTGCCTGATTTTGAAGGAAGTTTTGTGCTGAACTGGAGCTATAATTTGTCCTATCGCTATACCCTGAAAATCCTATATCAAAAACCATCCAATTGGTACTGACTTTTTTTATTTTTTTCTTTGTAAGCTCATCCAACTTATTGATGTTTTCATTTTTTAATGACTCTAGGGTCTGAATAACTCGATCAATACTCTGTGAAAGGCCTTTACCCGCAATTACTATGCTGCCTACTTTGATGGTATCCATTGTTGACTTAAGGGTGTCTGCAGCCTTGATCTCTACACGGCGATCTTCGACTGACTTAAGAATCGTCATTCCTCCAACCTTGATCGTATCGATTCTTGTTTTTTTACTACTCGTATCCTGCTGGGCAAAGGAACATAGCGAGATCATGGTTAACATCACAAACACAAGTTCTTTTTTCATTTCACATTTATTTAAATTATTAATTAGAGACTGGTATTTTAAAATTGGCAACACGGATAATACCCTCATCGCCCAGCGATTCTCCTTCGCCTAATATTGTTCTTGATAATTTTCTGGCAAGACCTCGAAACGGTTTCTTTCTTTCACTCTCCGCTGTCATTGGAATATATACTTCGGCTTTTTCTTCCTGTGGCTTCACCTTCACGCTTACTTCCTGGGCCACCAATTGCACCGATTGCAAGGCCTCTTCTGAAAAGTTTGATCGTGGTCGCTCAACAACTTGACTAACAACCTCTTCTTGAACAATCTCTTTTGATGAGAAGTCAGTCTGTGCCTTGTTCTCTGATACGACTTCAGCAATTGAAACAACAACAATGGGCGTTGTCACTTTTTTTCTGATCATACTGACTTTATTGCCAACAGAGACTTCAACTTCGTGTGCATCTTTCGTTGTTTGCAGAGGTTCTGTTTTTTCAGATACTTTTTCCGTTTGTGTCGGCACTACTGCAACAACTTGTTGTTGCTGCTCTTCTTCAGCAGTAAGCCACCAGATGATACCCGCAGTCAATATCAAGGTAGCTGCAACCATCAGTCGTCTGATCACAATGACAGGTGATGTATTTTGTTTCCTATACAATTCCTGCTTGTTAGGATATACCACATTGAGATCGGGTTTTAAGACCGGTAAATCATCCATTTGATGGTCATTCATATTATCGATGTTCATGATCAAATGATATTTTGAGGATTACCAATATATGTTCTCAAGATGAGCCTTGCCCGGTGCAAATACACTTTAACTTGACTCTCACTTAATGCCATGATCTTACCGATCTCTTCATAATTATACCCTTCATAATCTTTCAATAAGACCAGAGATTTTTGAAGTGGTGTTAACTGTTCCAGTGCCTTATCCAGTGCTCCCTGCGCACCTGGCTGAACAGATCGCTCAACCCGTATATCTTCCGGAAGCCCCTCGCTAAACTGAAACCGTTTATTTTTTCTAATGTGATCGATCATCTGATGATAGGCCACGGTGAATAAATATGACTTTGCTGTTGCATTAACCACGGAACCCCTGTTCTTCCACATCTTTTCAAAAGCCGATTGCACAATATCACGCGCATCCTCAACATGCCCCAGATTCTTCAGGATGAACCTGTATACCCCATCGGCATGGGCATCAACACACGCATTAAATTCACGCTCAGTCATGCAGTTTCAGCTGGTTGGTCGATACTATAATACGAAGTTCGAAAGGAAATGTTACACGCTAAAAAAAATATAGAGGATGATCTATTTACCAGATAAAAACCTGACCGCCATCAATCGCTTTTTCTTTGAGAAGGGAAATGAGATCAGCAGTTCAAGCAGCGTGATCTTGAAAAGCGTAGCCTTGGCAATGAGTCTACCAAGACCATGGAGATGTTTATTGAGATAGATAAATGTAGATCGGATCACCGCCGACTTGGTGATGGCTGCAGTCTCATGATTGATCCGGGAAGAACCGCCGTGGGAATGTATACAGCTTATTTCATTGTACATCACTCGGCTCCATCCTTTCATCGCTGCCCGTTTACTGAGATCCATATCCTCGCAGTACATCCAAAATCGCTCATCCCAGCCACCTAGTTCTTGAAAATCATCCTGTCTGATCAATACAAAAGAACCGGATATCCAATCGGGATAAGATACGGAAGCTGAACTTAAATAGTATTTTGAAAACTCACGACCTTTTACCAGTCTTTCAAGACTTCTCATCGGAGGCCATATATTCCACCACTTCAAAAACAACCCATGGGGATGTGTGTCTTTTCCATGATCATTAAACTGACGAATGCCGATCAACTTCCAGGTCGGTTGATCATTCGCTTTAGCCAACAACAACTTCAATGTATCTGGAGGAAGAATAGTATCGGGATTCAAAAATAGCAGCCATTGGTTAGTAGCTACCGATGCGCCTTTATTACAAGCCTGAGCAAAACCAGGATTGGTATCCTGAAGAATAAACCTGACCTGTGGATGCATACTAATGAACTGCTGTACTCGACCATCATTTGAATGATTGTCAACCACAATAACTTCAATATCAGTCAATGTCTGCACAGCGATGCTCTTCAAACAAGCGTCAAGCCTGTCCCAGCAACGATAGCTGACAATGATAATGGACAATGAGATCATTTGTACAGTTAAGTTTGGAACAAAGGTATCTGATTAAAGCCTTATAAGGCGGCTGCATAACGTTATACTGCAAAAATTTATTTCCTTGATTTTTCAAATATACTTACCTTTGGCGTAAGTATTTAAAAATAAGATCCATGATTCTTTCTTTTGGCTCGAGAGACACGCAGAAAATATGGGATGGTGAAAGAGTCAAAAAGATACCAAATGAGATCCAAGAAGTTGGCAGACGAAAACTAAGGATGCTCAACAACTCACAAAATCTGACTGATTTGCAAATACCACCATCAAATAAACTAGAAAAGCTGAAAGGAAATTTCAAAGAATTTTATTCAATTCGGGTTAATGATCAGTGGCGTATAATTTTTAAATGGCACAATGGTAACGCATCAAATGTTGAAACTATCGACTACCACTAAAAACTAAAAAATGAAAAAGCTTAAGAATATTCATCCGGGTGAAATTTTACAACAAGAGTTTCTGATCCCTTTACATATTACAGCGTATAGATTGTCAAAAGACACCGGCATCCCGCAAACCAGGATATCGGCAATCATCAAGGGCAATCGAAGAATTACCGCCGATACAGCTTTGCGTTTTTCAAAGTACTTTGGTAACTCGGCTAAATTCTGGTTAGGCCTACAAGATGATTTTGATATCGAAGAAGAGAATTCATTACTGAAATCAGCATTAAAATCAATACCAAGGTTTGATACCTCTGCTGCATAAAAAATATAAATAGAAGATTCGGGGCTACTTTAAAGACTGCATATCACTATGCTGGCTCCACCCACGCTCCACTTTCTTTCAGCAGATCGATGAGCTCATCAACAGCTACTTCGCTGTCGACACTTTTCTTAACTACCTCTTTCCCTCTGTATAAGGTGATCTTACCCGGACCGCTGCCAACATAACCGAAATCAGCATCGGCCATTTCACCCGGGCCATTTACAATACATCCCATGATGGCGATCTTAACGCCTTTCAAGTGATTGGTGACTGAGCGAATTTTTGCAGTGGTCTCCTGCAGGTCAAACAGCGTGCGGCCACAACTCGGACAACTGATATACTCAGTTTTGGATATCCTGGTTCGTGTAGCTTGTAAAATACTAAAGGCAGTATTGTTGGTAAATTGATAGATATCTTTCACGGGGAGATACGTCCTTCCCTTCACTTGCGGATTTTCTATCTTGTTATCGCCTCGATAAGATAATGAAATACCATCACCCAAACCATCGAGCAACAATGCACCTGTCTCTGTTGCAAAATGAATCAAGTGTTCATCGGGTGTATGCTTTCCACTAATTGTAGCAAGAATGACCGGCTGCTGAATGCCAAGTGCAGCAAATTCAATCAACATCCTTCTTACAGATTGCATAGCGTTAGCATTCATGCTGCTCAAACAAAAAACAACTGTGTTGTCCTTTGCTGCCTGCAGAACAGACTCGCTTGAGAAAGCATTCGGGCCACCCGCAGAGCCAAGCTCATCATAACAATCGATGGAAACAAAATTGATTCGACTACTTTTCTTCGTGGCAGATGCAAAATCTTTTAAAAGGAAAAGAGGAAAACAGGATTCGCTCTCTTCCCAGAAAGGCGCGTATACAATATTCTTCAAAGTACCTGGTAAAGAAAACTTGATCGGCTGCTCCCCTGTATACACATAATCAGCTGCTGCATCACCGATTGTCCATTTATCAGTCGCCTCATCATAATGATATCCTATACTCTGCAGATGATCTGGTTTAATTTCACCAAGTGCACTCATATCAGATAGCACTACAGGCACTTGCTTACCACCGATATTTTCTACCTGACGAGAAGTTCTTCTTGCATATTCAACTGGTGAGTAGGGAAGCTTGATGATCTCAGGAAGTACAGTGTCTTTATCACGTTGATTATATCTCGCGACAATATCTTTACAAACAGGGATCTCAAATTCAGGATCTTCAGTAAGTGAAACACGGATCGTATCACCAATTCCATCTTCCAGCAAAGTGCCAATACCGATGGCTGATTTTATTCTTCCATCTTCCCCGTCACCTGCTTCGGTTACACCGAGATGCAACGGATAACAAACGCCAAATTCACCAGTCATTGTCTGCACCAACAAACGATATGCCTGAACCATCACAAGTGGATTGCTCGACTTCATACTCAGTACAATATTGTGATAAGATTCATCGCGTGCGATACGAAGAAATTCCATTGCACTTTCCACCATACCCATTGCACTATCACCATACCGGCTCATGATACGATCACTCAATGAACCATGGTTGGTGCCAATACGCATGGCAGTGCCATGCTCTTTGCAGATCTTTACCAGTGGTGTAAAACGCTCACGAATGCGATCGATCTCTTCCTGATACGCCGCATCAGTATATTCAATGAATTCAAATTTTTTCTTATCAGCATAGTTACCCGGATTCACACGCACCTTCTCGATGATCCGCGCAGCGATCTCTGCTGCATTGGGTGTAAAATGAATATCCGCAACCAGCGGCGTATTGTAACCACGCTTGCGCAATTCATTTTTTATTTCAAGAAGATTGTTGGCTTCATTCTTTGATGGGGCAGTGATCCTTACCAATTCTGCTCCGGCTTCAATACACCTGATCGTCTGCTCAACAGTAGCAATGGTATTCATTGTATCTGTGGTGGTCATGGTCTGGACCCTGATCGGATGCCCATTGCCAAGTAGCAGGTCGCCAATCTTCACCTCTAGTGTCTTGAGGCGTTGGTATGAGGTAAGATGTGAATTAGCAGCCATGTATCGAATTTAATGAAAATTGTATTTGCATTTCTATATGCTGCTACATCCTCCCTTTAAAGAAACCGAGATATGAGAGAATCTCTCTTGTCAACTTTTCACCTACCTGTTTAGTAGCAACTCCTGTTTCGGCTTCGTAATTCATAACGAAAGGATATACATGCCTGTTCTCTTCTATCCAACCAACTACCCATGCGAGTTGCTTCCCTTTGTAGTTTGTTACACCCGTCTGATAGGCCAGCTGATGTTGTGCGTTGTTCTCAACGATCAGCATTTTCTTTACACTCTCCTGAACGCTTCCACGAAATGGATGCTGCTTGAAATACAATCGTTTTATCAATCCAAGCTGTTCATCAGCTGATATCTTCAGACTGTCATTCGTCCAATATGACTCGGTAGACTTCGTAATTTTTTTATTGCCATACTTCACCGTATCCACCAAATATTTGATCGTATCTCTTCCGATCATCTTTGCCAATGCACGAACATGATCGGATGAAGATTGATGAAATACATTGTATACGTTCATTGGGGCAACAGAATCTTTGTCGGCGACCGTGATCATTGAACTATCATCAGCAACGCGACCAACATGCAGTCCAATCAAGGCCGTCATGATATTAAAGGTCTCGCCCGGTGGATATGCTTCCTTGAAACGATCAAGATCATAAATAGTGAATTCTCCGCGGCTGTTGTCAAACATACCGAACGTACCACTTACTTTATTTGACGTGAACAGGTCACCGATCTCATTCTTGATCGTAACATTATTGACGGTACAACTACTGTAAATAAAAATTGAAAAAAGAAGAACGAAAAATAAATGAAAACGATTGTTCATGCGTTGAATTTAATTTTCCTGGTGTCGAATAGATCTACTGCTGTTTACGTGATCATTGCACGGAACCATCAGTATCGCCCGACTGCACACCGCTCTTCCACCAGCGATAACCAACTACACCAATAATGGCAAGCGGTGCGATCATGAGATAGATGATCCCTGTATTCAACGCTTTAGCAGGCTTGTGGCCAAGCTGCTGTGCCGTTTTGGTACAGATGGAACATTGTGCTGTTGCACTGTTCGATAATGAACATGCAACGAAGAAGCACAACATGATCACAGACCTTCTCATGGTAATTAAACAGCTTCGGCCTTCATTTGTTTAGCAAGACGATTTCTTTCATTCTCATCAAGGATGAGCTTGCGCATACGGATGAAGTTGGGGGTCACCTCGATACATTCATCATGCTGGATGTATTCCATGCATTCTTCCAACGTCAACAATCTCTTTGGTGCAATACTTGCCGCACCGTCTGTTCCGCTCGCGCGCATGTTGGTAAGCTTCTTTCCTTCGTTCGGATTAACTACAAGATCTCCTGGCTTGTTGTTTTCACCAATGATCATGCCCTTGTATACTTCCTCACCCGGATCTACAAAAAAGAATCCGCGGTCCTGAAGTTTATCCAATGAGTAGGCTGTAGTACTTCCACCTTCTTTTGCAAGAAGCACGCCATTATTTCTTCCAGGGATAGGTCCCTTCCAGGCCTTGTATTCGCTGAAACGATGGGCCATCACTGCTTCTCCAGCAGTATTGGTAAGCATGTTCGTTCTAAGTCCGATCAAACCACGACTCGGAATTTCAAATTCGATGTGTTGCATATCGCCTTTGGTTTCCATCACCGTCATCTCACCTTTTCTTCTGCTCACCAGGTCAATTGCTTTTGATGCATACTCTTCAGGCACATCAATGACCAATACCTCATATGGTTCGCACTTCTTTCCTTCGATCTCTTTTACAATAACATGTGTTTGTCCGACCGTCAACTCATATCACTCTCTTCTCATGGTCTCGATCAATACACCAAGGTGAAGAATACCACGTCCATAAACAAGGAAGCTATCTGCACTGTCGGTCTCTTTCACCCTCAACGCAAGATTCTTCTCTGTTTCTTTCATGAGGCGGTCACGGAGATGTCGACTTGTTACAAACTTACCATCACGACCAAAGAACGGTGAGTTGTTAATGCTGAAAAGCATACTCATCGTAGGTTCATCAACATGAATAACAGCGAGTGCCTCAGGATTTTCAAAATCAGCGATGGTGTCGCCGATATTAAACCCTTCTACACCAACCACTGCGCAAAGATCACCTGCTTGAACTTCAGTTACTTTTCTTTTACCCATACCCTCGAAAACATACAATTCTTTAACACGCTGCTTCTTTATCGATCCGTCAGCCTGCATCAGAGAAAAAGGCTGGTTTTCTTTTATACTGCCTCTTGCTACCTTACCAATTGCGATACGACCGAGGAAGGATGAGTAGTCGAGCGAAGTGATCTGCATCTGAAGTGTTCCTTCCTCCACTTTTGGAGCAGGCACATGCTTCAGGATTCCCTCCATCAGAGGAATGATATCTTCACGTGGTTCAATTGTATCATTGAACCAGCCATTCTTACCCGATCCGTAGTAGGTAGGGAAATTCAACTGCTCTTCAGTAGCATCGAGGTTGAAGAATAGTTCAAAAACTGCGTCATGTACTTCATCCGGACGGCAGTTTGGCTTATCCACTTTGTTGATGACAACAATGGGATGTAGATTCAGGGAAAGTGCCTTTTGCAACACGAACCTTGTTTGAGGCATCGGACCCTCAAAAGCATCCACCAGGAGGATCACCCCATCGGCCATCTTCAATACCCTCTCCACCTCACCACCGAAGTCGGCGTGGCCTGGAGTATCTATAACATTGATTTTCACATCTTTATATGTCACTGAGGCATTCTTACTGAAGATCGTAATACCTCTCTCACGCTCAAGATCGTTACTGTCCATGATCAGATCGCCTGTCTCCTCATTATCCCTAAATACCTTGGCAGTGTGCAAAATTTTGTCCACCAGGGTCGTTTTTCCATGGTCAACGTGAGCAATGATCGCAAAGTTTCTAATATTAATATTCTTATTTTTGAGCCGCAAAGTTAGGGCTTTTCAGCGGGGTGGCAAGTTAAAAATCCGTTATTGGACGTGTATTATGTTAAATTCGAAACCTTATGTGGTGCTACTTTGTTGTACCTTTTCATGAGAATGAACGAATAGTTTTTTCTCGTCAACCAAAATACACACTCAAATAACCAGACTAATATGCTTCACTCAAAGATCGCCGGCATCGGCAAATACCTTCCAAAGAATGTTGTAAAGAACGATGACCTTCTGAAATACATGGAGACCAGTGATGCGTGGATCCAGGAAAGGACGGGCATACAGGAAAGGCGGTATGCCGACAGAACAGGGGAAACCACCACCACCATGGCAGTTGAAGCGGCCAAGATCGCGATCGAACGTGCCGGCATCACTGCGCAGGACATCGACTTCATCATCTTTGCAACATTAAGTCCGGATTACTACTTCCCGGGTTGTGGTGTGTTGGTGCAGCGTGCTATGAAAATGAAAGAGATCGGTGCCCTGGACATCAGAAACCAATGCAGTGGGTTTGTATACGCACTTAGTGTTGGTGATCAATTCATCCGTTCAGGCATGTACAAGAATATTTTGGTCATCGGAAGTGAGAAACATTCATTCGGATTGGATTTCACGACGAGAGGAAGAAATGTAAGTGTGATCTTTGGTGATGGTGCAGGCGCAGTTGTGCTGCAACCTACAGAGAAAGAAAATCAAGGCATTTTAAGTACGCACTTGCACAGCGATGGCGAAAGTGCAGAGATCCTCGCGATGTACAATCCGGGAACACATGCCAACCATTGGAAAGAAGAAAAGTATGCAAGTTTTGACGAAGCGGAGATCGGAGAAATGTTCTTTAGTCATGCGATGATCGATGATGGACAGATCTATCCAACCATGGATGGGCCTGCTGTATTTAAAAAAGCAGTCGTCAAGTTTCCCGAAGTGATCATGGAGGCCTTGTCAAAAAACAACATGACTCCGCAAGACATCAATATGCTCATCCCGCATCAGGCAAATCTGCGCATCGCACAGTTCGTGCAACAAACACTCAAGTTGCGTGATGATCAGGTATACAACAATATCCAGCATTATGGGAACACCACTGCAGCCTCTGTACCCATTGCCTTGTGCGAAGCCTGGGAAAAAGGATTGATCAAAGACGGAGATGTGGTATGTCTCGCTGCTTTTGGAAGCGGCTTTACCTGGGCGAGTGCATTGCTTAAATGGTAGCATTAATGTGAACTTTATTTGCCGCAAAGCTTAACTTAGTAATACTTAAACTACACATATGAAAAAGAACCTAACTGTTTTACTTGTATGCCTCTTAGCAGCAACAACTGGCTTTGCTCAGAAATATGAATTCAAAATCATCACTACAGTTGAGTCGATCGTTCCCAGCGGACTTGGAAGATCGAGAATGATCGTATCAAATGAAAACAGAGATTACAAAGAATTCACTACCACAAGAACTGAAGAAGATAATTCGAGAAATAGTTCAGACAGGACTGATATTCGAGTTAAAGGATTTGACGAAACCAAACTTTTGAATTTCTATAACATCGCTGGAATCCGTTTTCAAAACATTGTTGCTAATGACGCAGTCGTCACCTCTAAGCTGAACGCGATGTCAGAAGAGGGATGGGACCTTGCTTTTGTCAACAGTGCCGTTGAAAGTGAGGCGGGCAAACAGGATGGTGAAGGTATCTTCATCACACGCTATGTATTCAAGCGATTGAAGAAGTAATACTTATTTTCTCTTCAGCAAATAAATAATAGCAACAAACGAAAGCAACAGCATCATGCCTGTGAACTGATGGGCAACACCCAGCCAGAGCAGCGCGGTGCTGTTGTTTGCATACAGCACTGTAAATATTCCCAGCAAGATCTGCACTACAACCAAGATAACTGGGAGCGGCTTCAAAGAATCAACATATTTTCCTCCAACTAATTGGTTTGCTTTACGATACCAGAGCAGGATCAATATTGCTAACAGATAAGCCAGGTTACGATGAATGAAATGAACCGCCAATGGATCATGGGTGAAATTCAACCATGTATCATTTGAAAGGGAAGAGGGTATAAATTCTCCATTGATCGAAGGCCAAGTGGTTGCAAAATTCGCCGCTTTCAATCCCGCCATGAATGCGCCAAATACAAGTTGAACAATCAGCAGTATCAAGATCCAGACAGTAAATTTTTTCAGTCCCGGCTTCACCACCTTTTCTTCATCAGGTACAAGCAAGAGTAAAGCAAACCAGAGTGTGTAACAAAGAAGTCCCAATGCAGAAATAAAATGTATCGCAAGGCGAATATGGCTCACATAAAGGTTCTCGTCATTCAGTCCACTCTTTACCATGATCCATCCGATCAACCCTTGTGCAGCACCCAGAAGAAATAAGATGATCAGTGGATTGATCATTTCCTTTTTGAACTTCTTCGTGATCAAAAAGTAAATAAAGGGTATCATGAAGACAACAGCAATAAGTCTCGCCCATTCCCTGTGAAACCACTCCCAGAAATAAATGAACTTAAAATCAGAAAGTGTGAATTCGAAATTGAGATGCTTATACTGACCAATGGTTTTGTATTGATCGAATGCCTTCATCCAATCCGCTTCATTCATAGGTGGTATGGCTCCCAATATTGGTTTCCACTCAGTGATGGAAAGTCCTGATCCGGTAAGTCTCGTGATCCCACCCAGCAACACCTGAACGATGATCATTCCCACACCAATAAGTAACCATATCGCTACTGCATTCGATTTTTTATTTGCTTCAACCATTGCCATAGAACAAAGGTATTGTGCAATATGATGCTGCATATATTTTGATGAATTTTTCTTGCTACTTTGCAGCAGATGCTCAAACCATTCTATCAAGAACGTTCACCGGAAGCCGGCTGTGATGAAGCCGGCAGGGGTTGTATGGCCGGACCGGTGTTTGCTGCTGCAGTCATCCTCCCAAAAGACTTTCATTCCCCTTTGTTGAATGACTCAAAAAAGATCAGTGAAAAACTTCGGTATGAACTGCGTGAAGTGATCGAAAAAACAGCCATCAGCTGGGCTGTGGCAAAAATTGATGCTGTAGAGATCGATGAGATCAATATCCTTAATGCATCAATCAAAGCGATGCACCTGGCAATCGAACAACTCAAACAAGAACCTGCTTTCCTCATCATTGATGGAAATCGTTTCAAACCTTATCGTGAGATTCCTCATCAAACGATCATAAAAGGTGATGGAAAATTTGCTTCCATTGCAGCAGCAAGTATATTAGCTAAAACTTATCGTGACGACTTCATGCTTGAACAAGCCAAATTATTTCCGAATTACAACTGGCAGAAAAACAAAGGCTATGGCACACTTGATCATCGTAAAGCGATGGAACAATTTGGAAGATGTGAGCTGCATAGGAAGAGTTTTCAGTTGAGATATGCTGCAAGGCCTGCCTGCCGGTAGGCAGGGATG
>JBKCFW010000118.1:0-3473 GCA_046303675.1 bacterium | reverse complement strand
CCCAGCCGTTCCATTATAAAAAAATAGCTATTGTCCACGTTGGGGCACAATAGCTATTTTTAACGACTATGGTAAGGATCACTTCTTGATCAAGAAAATCTCAACCCTTCTGTTTTTCCAAGCCAGGTTCTTTTCATAGGTTGTGATAAGAGGGCTAGACTTCCCATGGAAACTTGTAGAAATTCTCGTTGGTTCGATACCATAACTCAATAGGTAATTGCTTGTTGTAGACACACGGCTCTTAGAAAGTTTAATGTTATACGCCACATTGCCTTCCAGGTCGGTATGCCCGATGAGATAAACAGAATAATCATCATTCCGCTTCAAAAAGTCAATTGCATCATTCAATATCTCAAAACTGGTTTTTGTCAAATCATACTTATCGAAATCGAAATAGATAATAAACTGAACAGTATCGCCACCGGCAATTTTATCACCTGTGTTAGAGATCTGTTGCGGGTATGTTTTTTCGGTTGTTGGAGCTGGCGCACCTGGACAACCTTTGTTACTCAATGAACCAGGTTGATCAGGACATTGATCAATACTATCGACGATTCCGTCTCGGTCACGATCAATAACAGGACAACCATCATTACCAACATTAGAAGGCATATCCGGACATCTGTCAAGACTATCAGCCACACCATCCTTATCACGATCTGCGATCGGACATCCATTGTTACTAACAGGTCCTGCTATATTCGGACATTGATCAACATCGTTGACTACACCATCAAGATCTGCGTCAAGTGAACGTCTGGCAATAGAATCTGTTTGCACAAAAGCGTCAGCAATTGTTGCCGTAGGTACTGTAGGAGGCACTCTTTTCTTTCTGCTGCTATTAACATATAAGCCCCATGAATAAACTATACTGTTCTTAATGCTGCCACTCCTTCCAAAACCATAACCCACTTGGGCAGTAAGCATGGCATTATCATTGAACACCATGTACCTGGCGCCTAATCCAATTGGAATGGTCATCCAGTTAGGATTGCGTTGAGAAAAATGCAATCCTGCAAAAGCATAGGATTGTAATTGCAACTTAGGATCACTAAAATGATAATAGGCATCAACCCTGAAAGTCTGAGTTCTGAAGCGACCTCTGTACTTTTCCTCAACAACTGTTGGGTCTTTACGGAGATAAGAGCCATAGCCTAACCCCAAGTCACCACTCACCGCCCATCGCTTGGAAAGATTACTGTAGAAGCCAAGATTGACAGATACATTGGCCTTGGAGAGAAACCCTGGTCTTGACTCCCCGCAATTACAGGTATCTATATATTGGTCTGTTATACTGAAATCCTGCACATGAACCCTATTCAGTCCAAACATATTCCATTTAATATCTTTACTTGGAATATATTTTGGCTTTACTTTTTTAGGCAACTCTTGTGCAACAAGCTGAGCAAAGAAAGCAACGAAAAGTAAAAACAGTAAGGGTCTTAATATATATTTCATGGCAGCCAGTTTTCAAATATGATTAGATCAAATTATTTACGTTATTACATCACTAATGCACTATCACTGGATACAATACACCACTAATTCAAGCGCTGCATAATAGCTACTTCAAATCCCTGCCTGCTGTATCCACTTGCTCTCAATCCGGAAATATTCATGTCGTAATGAACCCCAATAGTTGTTTTATTAAGTTTCAACTGCACATTGGGTATTACTGCATCCCTCATCCTTAGTGCCAGACCAACGCCAATAGAAGAACCATCATTCTTGCCCTTGGCCTGATCAATTGTTTTACTCAACCTAGCTCCCAGCAGATACTCATATGCCTCTGCCTTCCAATTGGCAATCGCATACACACCTATCTGTTGATTATCATTCTTTACTGTCAGTCCGGCTTGAGCACCCAGCGTTGGAGCCAATCTATACTGAACCGTCTTTTGCTCATCTGTAAACGGACGATTGATATGCCTTACACTTCCTCCAATATACCATTCCTTGGTACTTGTATTTTGATAGACGGATAAGCCTGCGTTCAGACTCATCCAATTGAATGATCTGCCTGCTCGCATTGGATCTTGTGTCCCGTCAGGCAACGGACCGTATTCATCAAATTGGTCAGGGAATAAACCGCCTGTTGGACCAAAACGCGTTACGGTGGCGCTACCCTGAAATCCGGCTGACAAATACACGAGATTATCCGTTAGTCGCTGCGAGTAAGACAATCCAACCAAACCAGTTGAATTCTTGAAAAATCCACGATTGGACCTATCGATCACACCGGCTGCTGTTGCACTTAAAAAGCCCTTGCTGTCGGTATTGTTTATAGTGGACTTCTTTACAACTGGAACATTGAGCATACCACTGGCTGTTCTAAATGCAAGAATTGACTGATACTTGATATCCCTGAAGTTTACCCTCAGATCACTGGTCTTATCCATCTTGAGCGACTGATTATACCATAGATTCATGGTACGCACATCGGCATAGTGAAGATCCTGGCTTTTTGTAACTAAGCCAGTCGACATGATGAATAAAAATATTAAACCCTTTTTCATATTTCAATAGCAATTGAATTGAACAATTGAGAGAAATGCTCACCTTGTTTTAAATCAAGATGTTCTCCAACAATCTATCTCATCAATGTAAACATTCCTGTTCTCTTGATCAACTTGCCAAACTTATCAAATCCTTCGATCAACCAAATATAAGTATCTGCAGGTTGAACCTGACCCCTATACTTACCATCCCATCCTTTCTTCATTATAGTTGTCTCAAAAACGAGGTTTCCAAATTTGTTATACACCTTAAAGCACCTGAGTCTTTCAATACCAGGAATGATCGGTACAATCTCCTCATTTACGCCATCACCATTTGGTGTGAAGAAATCAGGCAGTCGGATATTCGGCTTATCATAAGGCAATACAGTGATGTTCAAGTTGGCAACGGCAGTCCTTCCATCAACATCAGCAATAGTATATGTTGCTGTTGGAACATTTCCACTATAAAGCGGAACCGGAGTAAATTTATACGATCCGTTTGCATTAATGACCAATGTACCAACTCCTTCAATAGTCACCGTCGTACCCGCTGGATAAGTTTTACCATTCACAACAAATTGTGTAACTCGAAGTGTGAGATTTTCAGGGTGACTGTCGTTGTCCAATACATTTCCACTCACTGGTGTATTTTCTTCAGTTGTTGCAGAATTATCCTGGGCTATCGGGAAGTATTTGGCACGCACTTCAACATCATCCTTGGCTGGTGAAAGTACTCCCCCCGCAGGTGTTCCACTTGCCTCAGCAATATTGATATACTTTCCTGTATTCAGGTCGGCTTGTACAATAGTATGCTTGGCTGTGTAGATCCACACTTCACCCACTTCCAACATGTTGTCATTATCTCCCACCTGATCAGTGCTGCGAACCGGCACAGCATCTGCTCTTGTATCACTCACAGTAACGTTGTGTATGGTAACATTTCCTGTATTCTCTAACCTGATCGTATAGTTCAGC
>JBKCFW010000117.1:0-21362 GCA_046303675.1 bacterium | reverse complement strand
AGCAAGTCTGCTCCTTGATTATAATGTATCCCCAAACTTGTTTCCTGTATAAACGCATTGATGCAGTTGAAATCAATTTGTAGTGCTGCTGCAAAGGAAATCGGGCCAAGTGGACAATGTGGCGCAAGGGCAACATCGTATGCTTCGGCCATGGCTGCAATTCTTTTTACTTCTGATATGCCACCAGCATGACTGAGATCTGGTTGAACAATATCGATAGCACCTGACTCGAACAGAGGCTTGAAGTCCCATCTGCTAAACATTCGCTCTCCCGTAGCAATTGGTGCTGTCGTGTATTGTGCAAGTTGAATCAATGCTTCTTTATTTTCAGATAATACCGGCTCTTCAATAAACATCGGCTTCAGGGGGTCAAGTTCTTTCATCAGGTCTTTAGCCATCCCTTTATGAACGCGACCATGAAAATCGATCCCTAGTCCAACCTCAAATCCAATCGCTTCTCTCACAGCAGCTATAGTGGCAACAGCATTCCTGATCTTATTTGGGGTATCGATCCATTCCATCTCCGCACAAGCATTCATTTTTACAGCAGCAAATCCTTGCTCAATTTTTTGCAATGCCTGTTCGGCTGCATCTGCTGGCTTATCTCCCCCGATCCATCCATAGATCTTCATCTTATCACGTACAGCACCACCGAGTAATTCATATACAGGAACACCAAGTGCCTTTCCTTTGATATCCCAGAGTGCCTGGTCTATTCCAGAAATTGCACTCATCAATACTGGTCCGCCGCGATAAAACCCACCGCGGTACAATACCTGCCATATGTCTTCTATGTGTCGGGCATCTTTACCAATAATGTATTCGGACATCTCCAGCACTGCTGCTTTTACTGTATCGGCTTTGCCTTCTACGACAGGTTCACCCCAACCGACCAAGCCGCTTTCTGTTGTCATCTTTAAAAACAGCCACCTCGGAGCTACTTTAAAAAGTTCTATTTCTTTGATCTTCATAATTCCTTTATTACACGATGCGCATGGTCATCCCACCATCAATGCTTATATTTTCTCCTGTGATGAATTGATTAGTAATCAACATATGTGCGGCTTCAGCCACATCTTCTGGAGTTCCTTCGCGGTGAAGCGGGATCCGATTATCGATATTATTTTTAACCTGTTCCGGTGTAAGGAAGTCTTGAAATCGTGTACGAATGATTCCTGGAGAAATACAATTGACCCTGATGTTGAAATCAGAGAGCTCTAATGCCAGTGCACGGGTAAATTGAGGTATTGCACCTTTAACGGTTGCGTATGCCAATGCGTTTTTTACTCCTCTTAAGCCTGCTGCTGAAGAGATCAGTAAAATGGCACCTCCATTCTTTTTTTTCATTGAAGGCACAACCGCTGCGCACAAGTGAAAGGCTGCATGCACATGCGTATCAAAGGCTTTATACCAAACATCACGTGCACCAGTGAGAAGTCCACCTGGTGCAGCAGCACCTGCACTGTGTATCATGATATCTATATCGCCTAGCATTGAAATCGTATCCCTGACTGCAACAATGCAATCCTCTTCTTTGCTAAGGTCTGCGGAGATCGTAATGCATTTTACACCCAGAGCTTGTATTTCCTTATCAAGACTGGATTCTTTGGCATTGCGTGCAACCAAACTGATATTCACTCCTGAGGCTGCTAATTTTTTTGCAATCGCTGCGCCAATTCCATGCGTTCCTCCTGTTATCAAAGCAACCTTTCCTGCAAGTTGTTCCATGTAATCTGTTTTTTGATGTTCAATCAATTATTCCAATTATACTTTTTCAGGAATTTTGTAATTATCGCGATACGAATTCTTTAATAATTTATTTGCTTCATCATTCCCTATGAATCTTTCCTTTTCTCCATCGAAGTAAAGTTGTTTATTGCCCACACGATACGCAATATTACCAAGGTGAATAAGTGTTGCGCTAAGTTGCCCTTGCTCAACATCGCCATTGGGTTTTTTGCGTGTTCTTAGCGATTCAATAAAGTTTATCTGATGATCCTTATCTGGGAAAACGCCACCGTCTTGTGCTATCAGCACAGAATCTTCACCTTTCACTTGCCAGCCTCCGCCATGTCTTCCAAGGTACATGAGACCTTTTGTACCGTAGATCTCAGTTCTGGTTGCATTGGTTCTCCAGTCTGGGAACAGGGTTGGGTCCAATCTTATGTTCCAGGGTGTTTTTTTCATATAATTGGTGGAGCTACCACTTTCACAGGTATGGGCATATTTACCAAAGTCAAAGGTGATCGACTGGAATTCTGGTGTTTCTTTTGTTGACCCCCAGGCAAAATTTCCGCCGCATCCATATACAGATTTAGGATGACCAGGATCCCCCAGCACCAATCTTGCCAAGTCTAAAACGTGACTGGCATCATCGGCCAATGTACCCCCACTGTAAGCCCAGAAATTTCCCCATCCTCCTCTGCCTTCCATATCATGTATGCCAGGATTATAGGGGATAGAAGGTGTTGGGCCAAGCCATGCATCCCAATCGAGACCTGTTGGTATGCCTGTGTTTGCCTGTGGTTCCCATTTTCCGCCGCCCAGCATGTTGTAAGACTTCACATGAACGATCTCTCCAAGCTTACCACTCTGGATATAATCTCTTGCAGAAAAAGCATAGGGGGCACTTCTATTCTGAAATCCTACCTGAACGATTCTATTGTATTTATTTGTTGCCTCGATCATTTTACGACCTTCCCAAATACACACGGTTGGATTTTTTTCAACGTATACATCCTTGCCAGCTTGGCAAGCCCAAATTGTTGCCAGCGCATGCCAATGTTCCGGGGTTGCAATCCAAACAGCATCAATATCTTTATCATTGAATACCTGTTTCATATCTCTGGAATGACCAGGTTTATATCCAAGTTCTTTTTCGACAGCAGCAATGGCTTTGGCTGCTTTGACATCATTCACATCACAAATTGTTTTTATTTCTACATTCACATTTACCTTACAGGTATTGATGATTGTATCCGTACCTCTTCCTCCGGCGCCGATCAATGCCAACACAATTTTATCATTCGCACCTTTTACGCTTGACGCGAATGAAGTAAAAGAGGTGCCTACAGCAAGACCTGCTGTGCCTATTATTGTTTTTTCAATGAAGTTTCTTCTTTTCATGATTATGGTTTTCTATTTTTTGAGTAAAATATCAACTGCGTTTGTCATCAGGTTTTTAAAGCTCTCAATTTTCCAATCATCCCAATGTCCGAGTGAGGTGTAGATCACCTTACCTTTTTCTCGATTGTTGATCCACAGTACGGGTTGTGCTGGTTCTCCGGGTATAGATCCAGATAAAAGCACTTGTATGTTTTCAGATCGAAGAGGACGATTGATGTACAACCAAGAAGGGCTTACAAATCCTTTTGGTGCAACGCCTTTTAACAGAGGATGGTTTTCCATTCCCGGAACGATAGAGATATCAGTTCCTTCCTGTAAATGACCGTAGTGACCTTGGTAGTTGCCGCCGAGAATGTCTTTATCAAATTCCGGCCACTGTGCTAGCTGGTCTGCCACGGGCACATTTGAAGCAACAACCCCTCCACCAGATCTGGATACGTTTCCTTTAGCATCAAAGGCATGGCTCGATGTTCTGATCGCCAGTAAAGGTTTGCCGGAGTTGAGATATTCTTTTATCAAGCCCATTTTTTCTGGCTCAAGGGCCCTGCGACGAACACAGGTTACCATGAGATCGGCATCTTTTAAGATCTGGAGGTTTTCAATATTATGAATGCCGGGACCTTCTGTAAGTGGACTACCTATAGCGTATTCGCACTGAACATTTTTATTAAGAAGTAGTTCGTGTGCAAATCCGGGAAACTTTTCATTGGTGCGATATTCGTTTTCTGCTGTAATGAATCCAATGACCTTACGATCATCTTTTTTGAACCTGAATTGTTTTTCTTTGGTAAAGTCTGATGATACAATGGTTGGACAAACATATTGCTCTACATATTCAATGAACAAGCTGTTGCCTGTATAATGTGAAACGTAGGGCGATTGCTTTGGGTCATACATGATGTCTGTCATGTCACGCATCAACACTACATTCTTTCCTAATTTTATCATGCTTCTGAGTCCAAAAGTGCGACCTATAACACATATGTTGGTGTGAACTCCCATAAGAATCACATTGTTGATCTTACGTTTTTCAAATAGGGCTGCAATTTCTTCTCCTGAGTCACTGATTGCGTCATTATCCTTAATTTGTAAAGTTTCAATTTGTTTTCGCCAAGGGCTTCCATGTGTACACTCTGGAGAGCAATCGCATCCATTATCTGAATCATCTATTGGCCAGACTGCCTTATCTTCTGTGGATAATTTACCGTCCTTGATAAGACCTTTGAATTTCTTTGTTTTTAATTTTTCAACTGTCTTTCTTGCAGGATGATCTTTATAAGCATCTAAACAATCGCTGGGTGCATGAACAATGAGTACGCCTTTTTCACGGGCAATTGATATTACGTTGTTCATGTGTGTGGCCATATCAGCCACTCGCTCTGTAGCACCTTTGCACCAATGCTGATCCCACATATCGCAAATAACGATGGCTGTTTCATTAGCATTCCATTGTTGTATCTCATTGGAAATAATTACTCCACCGCCTGAATCAGCAGCTTTTCTTTTTTCCATTGAAATAGCAAGCGTATTGTTACTGCTTTTTACTTGTGCATGCGTGTATACAAAAGTAAATAGGGCCAGCAATAGGGTGAACGATAAGTTCTTTTTCATTGTCATATGGGTTTATTTGCTTTTACTAAAACTAAACAAATTTGAGGGCTATAGTTGATGTTGGATTTACCAATTCTTATAACATATTATCTTATACCATTATTCTCGTTTATCTTTTAAGTGTTGATCAAGAAATTGGAATGTGCCTTTTCCATTGATCGTATGTGGACCATTAAAATGTTCAATGCTGGTTTTTTCGGGTATTCCCAATTCGACAAAATGCCTTCGCACTTTGGCATATTCAAAGTCTACCCATTCATCTATTGAAACTCCATCATACAATCCTCGTTCAACCATAAACGGACGAGGAGCAATAAGTCCAGCCATTTCAGCATAGCTAAATGTATGTCCCAAATCCCACTCGGGCATATCATATTCACCAGTAAATAGATAACTTATCGGATAATCAATGGTTGAATTTTTCACAATCCATTCGTTGAAATCTGCTGAACAAATCGATAGCGCATATCCTTCTACTAACGCTGGCACACGCATCGCTGTTTTACCTCCATAAGATAACCCATAAAAACCTATTCGTGATGCATCGACAAATGATTGTTGCCCTAACCATTCTACAATACGCCTATGCTGACCAACTATACCAGAGAATAAGGTTAATCCAATCGGATTTGCCATGCGTTGCAAGACCCGAAACTTGTCTTGTCCACGATAATAATTGTGTGGTGCGAAAGTGACATATCCCTTCTCCGCAAGCTTTGCGGCAAAACTTTTATAATAATGATATCCTGAAGTGGTTGTATCGTTTGTAATGACATCTTCAGGAAGACCTTCAAGACCATGCTGACATACTACCACTGGCCTTTTTTCACCCGGTTTAATCCCCTTAGGAACTAACAAAATGCCCCAAGCAAAAACATCTGGAGCATAGACATCTAAGGTAATTTCATAGCTAGTCCAGAGATCATTATCTTCTAAGAGCCTAGCCTTAGGATTTGCAGGAATACTTGGAATGGGAAGTTCCCCAAGTACTTGACCAAGTGCTTTACGATGTTCGGCCTTCACAGAAACTTGCTCATCAATAGTACCCTTAAGTGTTTGCCAAAAAGTTGAATCTCGAGTACGATGACATACAGCCATCACACGCTGAATATGCGATTCCATATTCCGTACCGAACGAGATTGTCTATCTTCTGTATTAACCCAATCTATATTTTTTGTTGAAGTATTGATAGGAGTTGCAAGAAAAACAAGCTTGCTATTTAATCCTTTCACAAATTCAGATAAAGCAGCCGTTGAAAATGGATCCACCGCTTTCGTTCCGGTTGTGGATGCAATCCATTGAAGATTACTACGCATCTTCGGCACCATTGACTTAGCCCTTTCCCATTCTGCTCGACTATGTTCAAAAGTTGGAGTAGTGATTACTTCAGGAGCCGATCCAGTACTTGCCCATTCTTCAGAAGTATGATTTATCTCAGGTCCTTGTGCAAATTCTATAGTAACTTTTCTAGGCCAAGCCATCACAGCAAGTTCAGCATCTCCAAAGGTAGTCAGCAAGCCGAAAACATTCCTATAAATCGGCTCTTCCCAAAGCTTTTCTCTGCTGTCAAAATAGCCACTTACTAATGTTGATGAAATGCGTTTATCCAATGCGGCTGCATATAATGCCAAAAGTCCACCCTCACCGTGACCTGCCACGCCTATGTTAAGATTGACCCCCTCGATTTTATTCTTAGATGAGAACCAATCAATAGCAGAAAAGACCTTTTGTAATTCATACCCTATCACATGCCTTCCTAATTCATATGCCTGTCGATAAAGCCATTCACGATGTGGATAAGACAAAGACTTATCCAATGATTTATTTTCTGAATACTTTGAATCGCGACTTATCAATGTTGGAATAATCACCTCCACCCCATTGTTAGCCAATTGCTGCGCTGCAGCAAAACCAACATGACTTGACAACTGCATGCCAGCTAGCACTTCTGGCGTAACATCGGCATCCGGAATCATAACAACTCGGGCAGTGACTTTCCCCTTGGGTTGAACTAGAATTCCTTCTGCAGACAACCCATCCAAAACCTGCCAATGAATAGCACTGATAGTACATTTAGGCAATTCAATTTTAAACGCTTTTAATCCAGCCGCTTTGCTATTAGTGAGTATTTCTATATGGGATTGTACCCGTTCTTCAACAACCCCAAGTCGCTTCGATAACAAACTTCGTTGAGCAGATATTGATTGATCAAAGCCGTTCTCTGAAGAAAAATCGAACTGCCATGCTTTTGATCTATTTTCTTTTTGCTTTTCAGTTTCATTAATCAAAAATCGTCCAACACCTTCAACCATCTTTGCGGACAGATCTCCTTTTTCAGTTAATGGACTCGCCGTGAATGGGAATTGAGATTGGCCAATTACATTGATTTTCATCAATAAAAAAAATGCAATAACGCCAAGAAGCTTAGTTAATATTGATGCGAGCCTGTTAACAACCATGATTGGTGTTTTATTTTTAATTATTTATTTTCAACTGCTTCATACAAAGGACCAGAAGGCTTAGAGCCAACGAATCCATAATATAGAATTATGCAATAGCAGAATAGGGGAATGATCATCGCCGGAGCAATGGCATCCCACTTATCAGCGATGAGTCCCATGAAAGGTGTAAGTACTGCACCGCCGATCAAACTCATGATCAAAAACGACGCGCCCAACTTTGAATTTGGACCAAGTCCTTTGACTGCAGAAGCAAAAATGGTGGGATACATCACAGACATGAAAAAACTGGTAGAAAAAATAGCCCAGATCCCAATCCATCCCGGAAATAAAATACCAATAGTAACCAGGCAGATATTAATCCCTGCATATATCCCCATTAGTTGTCCGGGCTTGATATATTTCATAAATATGGTTGAAGAGAAACGGCCTAGCATAAATGCAGCTAGTTTTCCAACAAGAAAAGCGCCAGCTAATTTTGAGGAGAGATCACCATTTTCTTTTACATATTGTATAAAATAACTCCATGTTCCTAATTGCGCCCCTAAATAAAAAAACTGAGCCATTATTCCTTTATACCAGTGCGGATATTTTTTTAGTTCTTTAAAATTTCCTTTATCTCTTGTTACCTTTTTAGTTTCTTGTTCTGGAAACTTTGCTCGTGAAAGAAAAAATGCAAATATTAATATAATAATACCCAGCGTGATATAGGGAGGGCCAACCCGCATGGTCTCTTCTGCAAGGTACGC
Source organism: bacterium (assembly GCA_046303675.1). Classification (GTDB taxonomy): domain Bacteria; phylum Bacteroidota; class Bacteroidia; order Chitinophagales; family Chitinophagaceae; genus Pollutibacter. The sequence continues at coordinate 13,416 of JBKCFW010000117.1, read as the reverse complement.
CTTCAATGTGCCAGCTGCTTTCATAGATTCCATTTCTTTAGGCGTCAAATCCGTATCCGAGAAAATGAAAATCGTTCCTATGGCAACACCCGTCATTGCACCAATAGGATTAAAGGCTTGTGCAAAATTTAACCTCCTTTCGGAAGAGGCTGGATCTCCCATATTAACTACCAATGAATTTGCACCAAGCTCAAGAAATGCAAGTCCACTTGCTATAACAAATAATGCTCCCAAAAAAAATGCATATTTACCTGCAAGTGCAGCCGGCCAAAACAGGAAACATCCTAGTGCGAATAAGATCAATCCGGTGATTAGTCCGAATTTGTATCCATAGCGTTGCATGATCAATCCTGCCGGTAATGCAAACACAAAATATCCCAGCTTAAAAGCCGATTGAATTAATCCAGCTTTGAAGCGGGACAACTCAAGGGATTTCATAAAATGTGGGATCAAAATATCGTTCATTGTATTGGGGAGGGCCCATAGAAAGAATAGGGCTGTCACCATGATGAACGTAACTCCATAACCTGAAGTGATGAGAGATTTTTTATTATCCATAAGGGAATTTTTAATCTTTTTGTAGGCATTCGATTACCTCATCAGCTCTTTCCCTCTGGCCATTACTGCCGAACTTCTACAGAAAGTGATTTAATGAGTATACTTTTATGCTGGTACGACACCTTTCTGTAGTAACAAATTTCCGCATCTTGCAGTTTCACCAGTAAGTACAACGCAGTATGCTTTTTGAGCCCTTTCAATAAAATCCAATCGCTCAACATACAAAGCGGGCTTGTCTCCATGTGGGAACTCTTTTACCTTGTTGATGAATTCTTGCCAAATCGGGGGATCGCTTGGCTGTTTTATCGCAGGATGCATCAATACCAGTGAGTGCTTAGAAGCATAATCGAGAGGAAACAATGGCAGTATCGCATCAAGCATGGTTATGACCGAAGTGCAAGCGTCATATCGAACAACATTTCTTGCTTTGGAAGCTGCAGGAAAGTTTCTGTCACAAAACACAATTTCATCGCCATGTCCCATTTCCATGAGAATTTTCATGAGTTCCGGAGAGATGAGGGGGTTGATTCCGTTTAACAAGTTGCTGATTTTAAAATGGTCAATTGTAATGTAGCTAAAGTTAATGAGAATTTATTTCACTCATTAAATATAAGTTTAGATAAGCTCAGCCTATAATGCTAATTTTTCTAGTTGTGATGATAAACTTGCAGGTTTAAAATAAACAGGCGAAGGTGCTGTTTATATATACCCTTGATTGATACACCCTTAAACAGAATATAGTTATTCTTTTAAGTGATGTTAAATTGCAGAAAAGCAAAGAATCTTGAAAATTGGCATTGATGTTCAAGTCCCTTATCACTATTTGCTGTTGACTTGCACTATAAAATAGTACAAGCTTTCATTTCATGTTGCACTAATGCCCAATAATTAATTTTCTATTTGTATTCCAAAACCAATTGATGTCAAAACTTTCTCAAGAACATAAGTTCATCGATCTTTCTGATTATGGCAGACCAATTGCAAACATTATTGCTGAACAATTGAAGACAACCATAATTACGCCTGTTCATCTGACATTGATGTTTATGTTTTCGGGATTGATCGCGATATATTGTATTATTATTAGCAATTACTGGGCGGCTGCTTTTTTTCTTATTGTAAAATCTATTCTTGATGCAGCCGATGGACAGCTTGCAAGAGCTAAAGATCAGCCTTCATATACAGGAAGGTATATGGATTCAATTTTTGATGCATTGTTAAACTTTGCTTTAATACTCTGTATAGGCTTGCTCACAGACAGCGGCATGTTTCTGGTCTTATTGGCTTTTTTATCCATGCAGACACAAGGCACTCTTTATAATTATTATCATGTGATCCTGCGTCATAGAACTGATGGTGAAAGTACAAGTCAGATCTCCGAAGCAGCAATGCCCAAGGCGTATCCAGGGGAAAGTCAGGCGACAGTAAACTTCTTGTTTTTTCTTTTTAGATTTCTCTATAGAGGTTTTGATGATCTGGTATATAGACTAGATCCTTTTGCAGAACGGGCTTCATCATCAAAAAAATGGTTCATGACGCTGGTCTCTATTTACGGATTAGGGTTTCAATTGTTGTTGATATCCCTCTTTCTGGTCGTGGGCATGATCAATGTGATCATTCCTTTTTTTATAGTCTATTCCATTTTAATACCGGTCATTATAGGAATAAGAAGATCGTTGTTGAAATAGTGCATTAGTTCTGCAGTGCTTAACTACTGATTTAACCCATGTATTGTATGTTGGACCAAACCTTTGATGTGCTTCCCTTGTACAGCTGTGAAATCAAATTCAATCTGCATAACCCATGTTGGTTGAATTTCCGATGTCAACTTTTGAACTCAATAAACGATGTAGAATCTACCTAGGCTAGAATTTCTTCAATATTTTGTTTGATATTTTCGGCAATTTTTCCCATGGGTAAGTCATTGCTGCCATTTCCAAACGGATCTTCGATTTCTCCAGCGATCAGTTCTAGGCTTGTCAGTATATAAAATAAAAATACAGTGACCGGAATGGTAAAGAAGCCAAGTGATAATGCAAATCCAAATGGCATTGTCACAGCGTACAGGAAAATGAACTTTTTAATGAACGAGCTATAGCTGTATGGAATGGGAGTATTTTTAATGCGCTCACACGCTCCGCAAATTTCTTTAAAAGATTGCCATTCGTTATTGAGCATCAACATTTGAATATCATTGATCTCTTTTTGTTTGTGCAGTTTATGGATCTCTGTTAAGATGCTTTCTGCTATTTTATTAGGGAGGTGTGCATGTGCATTCAAGTCTGGCAGTTCAGGATGAGGGTTCTCGTCTAATTCAAATTGTGTAGTCTCTTTGGTCAGATGTCTTTTCAATGAAAATGCATACAGAGGAATTGCTTGCCTAAAAAATGCTTTTGAGTCTGTATTGTTGGGCGACATCATCACATTTAGTTTGATGGCCATACTTCTGCTGTTGATGAGCAATAGTCCCCAAAGCTTTCGCCCTTCCCACCATCTGTCATAGGCAGTATTGGTCCTGAATACAAGTACCATGGAGATCGCAAAACCCAGTAGAGAATGCATCACTGTGAGATTCTTCGCATTACTTTTTTCTCCGAGTTTCAGATAGTTTGCTTCAAGGTAGACAATCCCCCATGCATACAAGCCAATAAGTATGAGTGATGGAAATAAAGTCCTGAAGGTGTCTGACTTATGAAACCTGAAAATTGCTTTTAGCCAGTCTTTCGGATTATAGAGTACCATACTGTTTTTTTAATCGTGCGTAGACTATTTCATGGACAGCTAGAACGACTTCCCAACATATGTCCAATAGTAGGATCCGTTTTCAAATATAATTACCCAATAATCAAAGGAACCGGAACTTCTGTCTCCTGCAGCATTCAGCTGAACAGGACCGGTGATCCCAAAATGACGGGATGCTTCCGATCTGAAGATCATTGTTGCCTTGGTGATATCGTTAATAGAGGCGGGTGCTGTAGTTATAGATTTTGCGATTACCCACATCGCATCATATGCTGCCAATGCATAAGCATCAGGTTCGATTCCTGTTTTACTTTTGATGGCTGATGCGATTGATGATAAATCTGGATGAGGGATCAGTGGTAAACCAAAATTTGGAGCGAAGAACAATGTCTTGCTGGCAAAATCAGCTGCCTGTGCATCTGAAACCAATGCATTGCTAAGTACCACACCATCTCCGCCGTACCAATTGACTGAGGAGAATATCGGGTCATTGTTTGCTTGTTTGAATAAAGCAACACATTCATCAAAGGAGGCCAGATAGATCCCTACTTTATCAACTCCAACACTGTTGATCTTTTGTTGCAAGGTTGTTTTGAGCGTTGAAAGCAATGAACTGAAATCAGTTGTAGATGTGGCATAGGGAGTTAATGCTGCTACATTTCCTCCAAGTGAAGTGAAGTTGTTGCCGACTGATTGTTGAAGACCTCTGTTACCTGCATCGTCTCTTGAAATGGTAATGATAGACCTTTTGCCCATGCTGAATATGGTTCTGGCCATGGCTTCACCTTCTACGGCATCACCCGGACAAAACCTGAATATTGCATCGTCGGCAATCGCCAAGCTGCTGGCTGTACTACTCTGACTTACCAATAACAAATTGTTTGTATTGGCATAGTTTCTGATCGCACCAAGTTCAGCGCTGGATTGAGGACCGATAAAAAAACGAATATTTTTAGGTTGTGCATCGCGAATTGATTCCAATGCAAGTGCAGTGTCTAGTTTCGTATCATATATGGCAGTTGCAAATCGGTAATGCGAACCAATATCTTCAAGGTAGTTATTAATATCCCCTGCAGCCAGATTCATGGCTTCTTCAGATGTTACCCCTAATGAAGACCAATTTCCTGTAAGGGAGAGAAGTCCGCCGATTTTAATTTCTGTTGTACTGTTGGTATTTTCTTTTTTACACGAAGAGAAGAACAAAGCAATAAATAACACTACTATTAGAACACGACACCTATTCATAAATGTTGATGATGATTGAATGATGAAGCAAGATATATTAATATTACTAGATCTTATCCCAACAGCTCTTTTGTAAGCTCTTTGAGATTTCTGCAACCACTGAGCGCCATTGCATGATCGAGTTCTTCTTTTAATATCGATAATGCTTTTTCAACACCCTGTTGTCCACCTGCAGCAAGTCCCCACAGAATAGGTCTTCCTACAAGTACTGCTTTTGCTCCCATCGCCAGTGCCTTCATTGCATCTGTTCCTCTTCTTATTCCACCATCAAGTAGAATCGGCAAGTCATTGCCAACTGCATCAACGATTGAGGAAAGCACTTCTATGGTAGCTGGTGCGCTATCCATTTGTCGACCACCATGGTTGGAGACGATGATGCCCTTTACACCATGAGATTTTGCTTTCGTTGCATCGTCTGGTCGGCATACACCTTTAATAAGAATCGGTAATTTGGTAATACTGGCCAACCATTCCATGTCCTTCCATTGTAATGTTGGATCCAACATCCAACCAAATGATTGTCCGAGTCCTGCGCCGCTCTGTCCTTTTGCCACTGCGTCTTTATCTGAAGGAACGAGGTTGATGGCTGACAAACCCGGAGGCAAGTGAAATCCATTTCTGATATCTCTTTCTCTTCTTCCCCATACAGGCGTATCAACGGTAACAACCAATGCTTTTGCTCCAGCCGACTCAGCCCTCGCCACTAAATTTCTGGTGAACTCACGATCTTTATTAATGTATAGCTGAAACCAAAACCTGCGATTTGTTGCTGCGGATACTTCTTCAATAGTCGTATTGGAAAGACTGCTAAGCGTCATTATAGTGTTGGAATTCACAGAAGCTCTTGCTGTGGCTAGTTCACCATCCGGGTGAGCCAGTTTATGAAATGCAGTTGGGGCGATCAGTATGGGGAAGTCAACTTTTTGTCCGAATATGGTGGTTGATAGATCTCTTTTTTGAACATCAACCAGCACCCGGTAGTGAATCTTGAATTTCTCATACGCTTCTCTATTTCCTTTTAATGTTACCTCGTCCCATGCACCGCTTCTGTAATAATCATAGGCAATCTGAGGCAGTCGCTCTTTTGCCACTTGCTCAAGTTCGAAGATGTTCAGTGAATCAATAGGCTGGTCTTGGATCGAGGCCAGCATGGTTGGGTCTATTTGTTTTTTTGCAAAAACAGAACCAGCGGTGAGTCCACCTGCTGTCAAAAATGTTTTGTGTAGAAAATCGCTTCTTTTCATGTGGTTTGGGTTGTTATTAAAAGTATTGATATTTTAAATTAAATGCTATCAAGCGGTCATCAATTTGACCAAATAAAAAATTGTTAGAGATTGTTTTTCAGTCACGACATTCCTAAATCTGATCCTATCAATTCTTATTTTACTGGTTATCAATTTATTCTGAAAATAGAGTGCGGCAGAAACTAATTTCTTCTTCAAAAATTTTTTCTATTAATTCGCTTATATTGTTTCATCAGAAAGATTCTCCAAAAAACAAATAGTATCCTTTACCTTCTGAAGTGAAAGCAATATCAAACCTGAGAAAAATATCTTTTGCTTTGAATGCAAGGTAGCGAGCACCAAAACCACCTGCCATTTTATAGGGTGATGATAACATGCTTGAGGCTTTAGGCCCAACAGTACCTGCCGAGGCGAATACGGTTGCTCCCCATCGTTTACTGAACGGGAAGGGCAGAAATCGATATTCGGCCTGGGCTGCGAGTAAGTTATTGTCTCTGTACCTCCCCTGATAGTATCCCCTCATCATCACTTCACCACCCATCAGTGCCATTTGGTTGAACGGGACATCACCATTATTGAATATCCCGGTAGCATGTACACCGAAAACCTGTTTTTCATGAAATCCTTTTCTTAGGTAACGTAGGTCAAACTGTGTGCTCTGAAACCTGTATGTGCTTCCAAGAGAAGGGGAGTAGTTCAAATATGCAAGCTCTGCGAATTTGCCACTGCGGACATTCATTACATTTCTTCTTGTATCATAGACAAGTCCAATACCAAGACCAAGATTCTTTGATCCATCATATCCTCTCGGGTTTTCGATAGCCGATGAAGGATTTCCAAACCGAATGTTATATACTTTCTGAAAATCAAATTCAGCTCCTGCGTAGAAGTCACCCACCACTTTCCTCAACACACGTTCCCGCAGTTGAATATTTGAATTATTGACTACCTGATAGTTTTTACTTGTGGTGTTCATCCCAATACCATAATATCTCATGGGGAAGTATTGGATTTTCCCTTTGCCTAAATAGAACCATTTTTCCTTATCACCATAAATGGCATGCTCCATCCAAAATCCATATTGTTTTTCAGCTGTGTAGAAGGTAAATGTATTGATCTCACTTAATCGGTTTCTTTTATCATTTTTTGCATAGAACAAAAAGAGATTTACGAAACCAAACTCTGTTTTTGTTTCCGGCGTGTAGGCCAATGTTGGGTAAATGAGAAAATTGGGTTTACTTGACGTGTCCGAAAATCTGTTTGTAAAACGATCTTTTTGTTGAAGGATAAATTGTTTAATATCCTGACCAATAGCTGATGTTGAGCTCATGGCACAGAAAAAAATTATACTCAATGTTGCAACCGTGTATTTATATATGCTCATCAAGCGCTCAGTTCTTTCGGGGTTAGTAAACGAGCTGTAAAGATAAGCGCTTGGGCCCTCATGATCAATATCAATTCATTACTGCATCGGCGTCATTTATTGGTTAAGCAGACCATTCGAATTTTATCCGCTGAACAATTTTATTTAAATAATTAAACCGTACACTATGAAGACCGATGCGCAAATTCAAAAGGATGTTATTGATGAACTAAAGTGGGAACCATTTCTAAATGCTTCTGAAATTGGGGTAGCAGTTAAAAATGGCGTTGTTACGTTATCCGGAATGCTTGATTCTTATTCAAAAAAGATCGCAGCAGAGAAAGCTGTAAAAAGGGTTGCCGGCGTTATGGCTATCGCCGAGGATATTCAAATTGGTATATCTCCCTCTTACAGTAAAACCGATACCGAGATCGCCGAGGCTGTGTTAAATGCACTTAAGTGGCATACACCTGTGAAGGAAGAGAAGATCAAGATCAAGGTTGAAGACGGAATTGTTCGATTGGACGGAGAGGTTGATTGGGAGTATCAGAAAATAAATGCGAAGCTTGCTATTGAAAATCTCGCAGGCATTCGTGGTATTAATAATTTCATTACCGTGAAACCCCGGGCAGCAGCGGGGGATATCAATAAAAAGATCATGTCGGCCTTTCACCGTAGTGCAACGATCGATGCAAATCACGTTACGGTTGAAGTACAGGGCAGTAAAGTTATTCTTCGTGGTAAAGTTCGCTCTCTTGCTGAAAAAGAAGACGCCGAGTTTGCCGCATGGAATGCTCCTGGGGTAGCTGCACTAGAGAATAAGTTGGTCATTGAAGAACACGAGATGAGTTTTGCCGAGTAATGATATTCTTACTTTGGGTGTTGCTCATCATGTTTCAGTTCAATCTCATATAAGCGGTTTTACTTTCTTGCCAAGAAGATCGATCGTTTGCATGAGTTTTTCATGTGGAAGTTCTGCGGTATCTAGTTGAAAAGTTACTCTTGATATGCCACCAAGTGCGTTGGCATGTCGGAGTATTTTTTCTGCTACTTCTTCAGGACTGCCTACCAATAAGGCTCCTGTCGGACCCACCTGTGCTTCAAAGTGACTTCTCGTAGTTGGAGGCCATCCTCGTTCCTTTCCGATCCTGGTCATGCTGGCTGCATAGCCAGGGAAAAACTCTTCATGTGCCTGTTCAGTCGTTTCAGCAACATAGCCTAGTGAGTGAAGTCCAACCTGAAGTTGTTCAGGTGCATGCCCCGCTTTTCTGCCAGCTTCACGATAGATATCGATCAATGGTCTGAATCGATGGGTTTCTCCACCAATAATGGCAACCATTAGTGGAAGTCCGAGTGTACCTGCGCGTGCAAAAGAAGCGGGTGTTCCTCCAACCCCTATCCAAATGGGAATTCGCTCCTGCAGTGGCCTGGGATATACGGGTTGATTGTGTATGGCTGGACGAAACTTACCTGACCAGGTGATGTACTCCTGATCTCTTATTTTGAGGAGCAAATCAAGTTTTTCAACAAACAGCGCATCATAATCTTTAAGGTCAAGTCCAAACAGTGGAAACGCATCAATAAATGATCCTCTTCCCACAACCATTTCCGCTCTTCCATTGGATATCAGATCTAGTGTGGCGAAACTTTGAAATACCCTCACAGGATCTGCGGCACTTAACACAGCTACGGCACTGCCAAGTCTGATCTTTTTTGTTCTAGCCGCTGCTGCTGCAAGTATTACTGCTGGTGCTGAATCAAGAAATCCTTTGCGATGATGTTCGCCGATTCCAAAAAAATCTAAACCTGCTTCATCGGCTTGTGAAATTCTATCCAGCAGCTGACTCATGGCAATATGATCACCAAGTCCGTCTGCTCGTTCACCCGTAAACATCGCTGCAAAACTATCGATTCCCAATTCCATGATTGAATGTTTAAATGTTCAGACATCGAAATTATACATTTTTTATGGGGTATGATTTATTCAGCTGTCACGCGCTACAAATCCCTAAATTGATGGTAACTTTGTACTGTTATCAATCTGAAATTCCACACTAAGCTGAAGAATACGTTCATAATATTTCTCATGCTCACCATGTTGGTGCAACATTTCTCAAAAGTTGTTGTACTTGCAGATTACTTGGCCAATACTGAGCGTTACAAGCAGGATTGTGTGAACAAAGCAAAACCGATGCTCCATTGTAATGGTAAATGTCAGGTTAAACTGAAGCTAGAAGCACAGGAAAGAGAAGAAAGACAACGATCTTCTTCTCAAAAGCTTGTGGAGCTGGATCATGCATTGTCTTCAAGATCTTTTTTCCCGGAGATGGCCTCTTCATTCGAGGTAATGTCTACGCCCAATATTGTATATGATTGTGCTTTCTCTTCTTCATACATAGGATCGATCTTTCATCCACCCACTGTCATTTCCTGATTTCATTTATTGCTTATTCACTTGCTGAGTTGTTCATACAACAGTCCAGCTATTAATTATTCATTTTATTATTTTCTACAATCTCGTCTGACATGAAACATGTTACTATATTTTCAGTCATCTTTTTATTCATTTTCTCTTCCTGCAAAAAAGACAATACCGTTTCATACAACTCCAGTGTAAAAGCACCGATATCAATTGAATTTGATAACATAGTTGGTAGTGCAGATCTCTTGCTTGACAATCAAACTTATACCAATGCGAACAATGAACAGTTTAGCATCAGTATGTTTAAATATTTTATCAGCAATATTGTGTTGACTAAAACTGATGGAAGTAAATATCCTGTTCCTCAGGATAGCAGTTATTTCTTGATCGATGAATCAAATACGTCATCGCTGTCTCCCCGAGTTAATGTACCGGAGGGTGAATATACTTCGCTGGAGTTTGTACTTGGTGTTGATAGTTTGCGCAACACGATGGATATTTCTAGGCGCACAGGTGTGCTGGATCCTACCGGCACAGCCTCAGGTATGTATTGGAGCTGGAACAGCGGGTATATTTTTTTTAAGATGGAAGGTAGTTCCCCCGCATCTACTCAAGTAGATAATGTTTTTCATTATCATATCGGACTTTTTGGTGGCTACTCAACTCCAACACTGAACAACTTGAAGAAAGTAACTATTAACTTGTCAAGTCGAGGGGTTGCAAAAGTCAAATCCGGAAAAGTGGCGAATGTTCATTTACTTGTAGACGCAATGAAGATGTTCAATGGTTCGACCAACATCAGCATTGCAACAAATGCTGTTGTGATGGCGTCTCCATTCAGCGCGCAGGTTGCCAACAATTATGCCAACATGTTTGAACATGATCATACTGAAAACTGATGAAACCAATATATGTAGTTAGTGTGATGATTTTTTCTTTCATCCTGATTGGATGTGAGAAGGAAATTAGAACATTATTTCTTGACTTTAAGAAGCCGGATTATTTCCCGCAGCCTGTATACAGGTTTCAGCAGAATCCAATTACCAAAAATGGATTTGAATTGGGGAGAAAGCTTTTTTTTGACCCAATACTTTCTGCCGATAATACGATCAGTTGCGGCTCATGTCATATTCCCTCGACTGCATTCACGCATCACGGTCATTCAGTGAGTCATGGGATCAATGACAAACTGGGGACTAGAAATAGCCCGCCTATTATGAATCTTGCCTGGGTGCCCAGTTTTATGTGGGATGGCGGAATTGCTGATCTCGATCTTCAACCGATCGCGCCCATCACCAGTCATATTGAAATGGGTGAGCAAATGGATAATGTGCTGAATAAGTTAAGGAGCAGTCCAACATACCCTGCACTATTTTCTGCAGCATTCCCTGGATCAGAGATCAGTAATGCGAATATGCTGAAAGCACTTTCGCAATATATGTTGATGTGCGTCAGTGCTGAATCTAAGTACGACAGTGTGATGAGAAAAGAAAAAGTATTCTCTGCAGAAGAGCAGCAGGGATATACCATCTTCATCAGTAAGTGTAATACCTGTCATACTGAACCGCTATTTACAGATAATAGTTTCAGGAACAATGGACTCTTACCAAGGCTTCGCGATGACGAAGGCAGAAAGCTGATAACATTGCGTGATGAGGATGCGTATAAGTTCAAGGTGCCTAGTCTGAGGAATCTTGAGTACACACCACCCTATATGCATGATGGAAGATTTTATTCACTGGATGCGGTGCTCGATCATTATACCACTCAGGTGGCTGTAACTCCGACACTCGATCCTATTCTTCAACAAGATGGTCATGTAGGAATTACCTTGAGCACTGAGGAAAGAAGACTGCTGAAAATATTTTTAAAAACGCTGAATGATAAACACTTTGTTACTAATCCCCAAATTGCTGAACCATGAGAAGATCATTCGTGATGTTGATTGTTTTTATTTTTCTTGCGATGTCAGCAGACGCTTGTGATGTTTGTGGTTGCGGTAACAATGGGAACTATATTGGCATTTTACCTGAATTTCAAAAGCGACTTGTAGGACTTCGTTTTCGCTGCAATGCCTTGAAAACTCATGTTGGTCGGAATGGTCGTGACACCTATATGACCACACATGAGGTATACAATACACTTGAGTTGTGGAGCAGTTACAAAGTGAGTAAGAAGTTGAATTTGGTGTATTATGTACCATTTAATTTCAACAGCAAGCAAACCACTTCGCAAACATCAACCATCAGTGGTATTGGAGATGCGGGCATCAATGCTTTCTATAGCCTGTTCAATAAGAATACACTTACCTCCTTTAATAAGGTATTTATTCATGAGTTGAGGGTGGCAGGCGGACTCAAGCTCCCAACAGGTAAGTATAAAAATTTGCAGGATGGGTTAACAAGTCAATTGTTTACCCTCGGTACAGGGAGCCTAGATCTAAACCTTGGTGCAGTGTATGAGGCAAGATTGAATAACACAGGATTGAATCTGAGCACTAACTTCAAGTTGAATTCAAGAAATAATCAGGGATACCAATATGGCAATAAACTGCAGCACAATATCCAATTGTACCAGAAGATGTTCATCGGTGAGAAATACGCCGTTTCGCCCAATATCGGAGTGCAGTTTGAAAGAACCAGCAAAGATTACTTCAGTAAGTCTCTTGTCGACAATACTGGCGGCACATTGACCACCGGATCTATCGGTGTTGAGATAAAATTGAAAAATATTTTCATTGGTGCAAATCATCAGTTGCCCCTTTCACAACATATAGCCAATCGTATGATAGAAGCAAAGTCTCGTTCCATGATTCATTTGTCATTTTCTTTTTAGAATTTGAGTTAATTTCATTTCTTATAAATAACACAGTTGATAACGCAGCCAACAATAAAGTTTCTAAGGGATCTTAAAAAGAACAACAGTAAAGATTGGTTTGATACCAACAGGGCACGATATGAATTGGCAAAGTCTGAGTATCTTTTATTTGTTGAGCAAGTGCTTAACAAGATGAAAACTATTGATCCCACACTTCAGGAAATTGAACCTAAACAGTGTGTATTCAGGATCAACAGAGATGTTCGTTTTTCAAAAAACAAAGAACCCTACAAGACCAATTTTGGAGCAAGCTTCAGTAAGGGAGGAAAGAAGATACAATGTGCAGGTTATTATTTTCATCTTGAACCCGGACAAAGTTTTATTGGTGGAGGATTTTGGATGCCGATGGCGCCTGAGTTGAAAAAGATCAGAATGGAAATTGATTATAATCTAGATGAGTTCAAAGCGATCATAAACAACAAGTCATTCAAGAAGTATTTTACTGAGCTCAATCAAGAAGAAAAATTGTCAAGACCGCCCCAAGGGTATGATCTTGATAATCCTGCACTGGAATTGCTGAAGCTTAAAAGTTTTATTGTTTCCTCTTCACTTACTGATGCTGAAGTTCTAGACAATAAACTTGTCAATACTGTAGTGGCGAATTTCACTGCCATGAAACCATTGATCGATTTTCTCAACCGCGCAATTGATTAAAAATTTACGATGAATACATTTAGCAAGAGCATGATTTTTTTTGCAGTACTTTTTTCATCTATAGTTGCACAGGCTCAGCAAATAAAAAAGAAAGCAGGTTATAGTGGTAATCCTCTATTTCCCGGATGGTATGCAGATCCTGAAGCGATCGTATTTGATAAGTCGTATTGGATCTATCCTACATTCTCAGCGCCTTATGAGAAGCAGGTTTTTCTTGATGCCTTCTCTTCAAAAAATCTGATCAAGTGGAATAAGCATGAACGCATTATTGATACCAGTCGTGTTAAGTGGGCTAAGAAAGCCATGTGGGC
>JBKCFW010000116.1:0-17428 GCA_046303675.1 bacterium | reverse complement strand
GTTACCCAATTGTCCCCAACCAGCAGTCAATTTCAAATCATTAATGAACGATACATCAAAGAATTTCTCATTGGATATTCTCCAACCTGCAGAGAAGGCCGGGAAGTAACCCCATCTGTTGCCTGGAGCAAATTTTGAAGATCCATCCGCTCTGAATGTAGCTGTCAACAAATAACGTTTATCGAAATCGTAGTTGATCCTTCCGAAAGCTGATTGCAGTGCATCGTATGTACGGTTACCATTGATGCGCTCAAGACTTTGTCCTGCATCAAGATATCGCTGTTCCATACTTTCATTTGGAAAATCACGCTTTACTGCGGCGAAATAATCACCATCAAAAGTCTGTGCAGTATAACCTGCAACCGCATCAATTTTATGCTTTCCTGCAAATACTTTATTGTATGAAAGGAAATACTCACTTAACAAAGAGTAAGATTCACTGAAGGTTTTTGCGAGTGAGTTTCTTGCATTGGCACGCGTTTGATTGCTCACGATGATATTGAAACTTCTTCCTTGATAGTGATTGCCATCCAGACCTAAATTGGCTTTCAATTTCAGGCCTTTAATAATCTCGTACTCTGCATTTACATTGGCCAAAACACGGGTGTTTGTATTCCTTGAGTCTGCTGTGTTGGCTGTAAAAAGTGGGTTATTGATGTCACCAAATTGGTTAGGTGAACCCTGTGATGAACTGTATGTGCCATCAGCATTTTTCACAGGAAGGAATGGCATGAAACGAACAGCACTCCAGATTACAGCATCCTGTGATGAAAGTGTGTTCAAGCTATTGTCGTTTGCACGCGTCAGCTGTAAACTTTGACCAACTTTTAATTTGTTTCCGATCTTGTGGTCAGAGTTGATACGCAAGCTGAAACGCTTGAAGTATGCGTTGGTTATAACACCTTTTTCATCATACATACCACCAGAGATCATGTAAGATGATTTTGCTGAACCACCTGAAATGCTGAGGTCAACGTTGTTGGTGATTCCTGTTCCGAATAACTCCTTTTGCCAATCAGTTCTTTGAATGCTGTTGTTTGGATCATTCCATTCGGACATCGCAGGAATGTTGTCATTGGTATATCGCTCTTTCTTAAGCAAAGAAAGCGATTTAGCATCCAACACATCAAGTGTTTTGCGTGCTTGAGAGGTACCTGTATAGGTATTGAGTGTAACCCTCATCGGTTGCTCAAAATTTCCTCTTTTGGTTGTTACGATAACAACACCATTCGCAGCCCTTGTACCGTAGATCGCTGATGCTGATGCATCTTTGAGGATCTCGATAGAGGCAATGTCATTGGGGTTTACTGAGTTAAGATCTCCTGCAGGAATACCATCAATGATGACCAATGGCTCAGCATTGTTGATCGTACCTGTACCACGAATACGGATTGAACCGGGGTTACCAGGACTACCACTGCTACGTACTACGTTAACACCCGCAGCCCTTCCTTGAAGAGCCTGTGTTGCGCCTGATACAGGAAGATTCTGGATCTGATCTCCTTTTACGGATGCAACGGCACCAGTAACATCTTTTTTAGACTGAGAACCGTAACCCACAACCACTACTTCTGACAGCTTAGTGCTAGAGGTGGCAAGAGAAACGTCTACCGTAGATCTTCCACCGATCGCTACTTCTGCTGCTTCGAATCCAGTGCTTGTAAATACCAGCACAGCATCTCCACTCTGAAGTGAGAGGGTGTAAATACCATTGGCATTGGTAGCTGTTCCCCTGCTGGTTCCCTTTACTGTGACACTCACATTCGGGACAGGAGCACCAGTGCTCTGGTCAGTAACCTTTCCTGTTACTGAGGATTGTGCCATTGCCAGCTGAAATGTGGCGATGCACACAACAAAAGCAATTAATCGCTTTAGCGTTGATTGTAATCTCATAATTTTTTGTTGTTCAGTTATTAATAAAGGGTCGTGTACTATTGTCGATTATGACTCGAGTACAATTTTCAATTGAATTGAAAATTATTTTAAAATATGCTTTGTGAACTGAAAAGAAGATCAATAATTCAATAATAATGATCATTCGTATTTTCAACACGAGCATGATTGGGTTAGTTGCCGTTTAATTACTTCTCCCGTAGCGTGACTTGTAATAATACATTAATATGTAGTAACGATGGGGTTGGGATCTTTCCCCAAGGTGCTACCTTACGCTTGTTGAAGATAGTCTAGAGGTTTTTTAATTAAATCTTCAAATGCGTATATTAAACCTCAAAAAACGCACTTAATTGTTAGTTAACATTGCATAGCCATTCACACCTGTTGATCTGTTTTATTTATATGAATATTTCCTAAACGGTTTAATTCTGTATTTTGGTTTCAAATTGTTTCAGATGAAAAAAGAATATGTGTTGCATGAACTACAGGAAGTACTCGATGAACTACGTGAAAAATGTCCATGGGATAAAAAACAGACCATACACTCGCTCAGACAACAGACGATCGAGGAGTGTCATGAACTTGCCGATGTGATCAGCTCAAATGATTGGGAAGGCATAAAGGAAGAATTAGGCGATTTGCTTCTTCACACACTGTTTTATACAAAAATCGCTGATGAACAGGGTAAATTCAACCTAAGTGATGTGATTGAGGGTATTGTCAATAAGTTAATACGTCGTCATCCCCACATTTATGGTGATGTGGTGGTTGAAGATCAAGATGATGTTAAAAGAAATTGGGAGAGCATCAAACTAAAAGAAGGTAAAACATCTGTGCTGAGTGGTGTTCCGAGATCGCTTCCTTCAATGGTACAAGCCATGCGCATTCAGGATAAAGTCAAACAAGTTGGATTTGATTGGGAGAATAAGGAGCAGGTGTGGGGTAAGGTGATTGAAGAGCTCGATGAAGTTAAAGAGGCTGTTGCGAAACATGAATCTTCGAAAGGAACCGCCGAGCAAGTAGAGGAGGAGTTGGGGGATCTCTTGTTTTCAATTATCAATTATGCTAGGTTCCTGAAAATAGATCCTGATCAGGCTTTAGCAAGAACAAATAAAAAATTCATGAACCGATTTGTAGCGATGGAGAATGTTGTAAAATCAATGGGGAAGCAACTCACAGACCTCAGTCTGACTGAAATGGATGCAATATGGGATGATGTAAAAAAAGCTGAAAATAGCAAGAGAGAATGACCCACGCTTTCTCTGTCATATCGAGCACCCCACACGCAACTGTCATTTCGAGCGCAGTGAGAAATCTAAAAGAATTGTTTAGTTGTTGAGGCGTTTAGTTGTTTAGTGCTAAACGGCTAATCAACTAAACACCCATACATTTTACTAAACAGCATGCGAATTCAGATCCCTCGCTTCGCTCGGGATGACAAAAAAGGGGGATAGAAGTGGTTTTGGCAAAAAGGAAAGAGCAATGGAAATATGAGCCAAATAGTCATGCATTTCCTCGTCCCCCGTCCCTTGTCCCTGGCTGTATTTGTCATTTCGAGCGCAGCGAGAAATCTAAAAGAATTGTTTAGTTGTTTAGTCGTTGAGTTGTTTAGGCCTAAACAAATAAACAAATAAACGACTAAACATTTTGTCTTTTTTACATCAATATCTTCTTACATTACTGAGATACTGTTCAAACTCAGCAAGACTCAAGCTCGAAAGATTATTGTTTTTTTGCAAACCTCCCTTTTGGGCGGCCAGAACACCATACCGGATATCATTGTACCCCTCGGTGTTATGGGCATCCGGATTGATAGAGAGCATAGCTCCCTTTTCTTGTGCTTTACGTATCCATCTCCAATCAAGGTCCAGTCGCCTTGGATGAGCGTTGATCTCGATGGCAACTCTGTTGGCGATGCAAGCATCAATGATCCGTTCATGATCAAGCGGATATCCTTTTCTGCTGAGCAGTAGTCTTCCTGTAGGATGTCCGAGTATTGTGGTGTAAGGATTTTCAATTGCTGTCATCACGCGCTGCATGGCTTTTTCTTCAGACATTTTCAGGTTTGAGTGGACTGATGCGATCACCAGGTCAAATGTTCCGAGAAGGCTGGGCGAATAATCCAGGGATCCATCATTGAGAATATCACTTTCAATGCTTTTGAAAATCTTGAATGGAGAAAACTTCTTGTTCAGTTCATCAATGAAAAGATGTTGCTGTTTGATGCGCTCCTCAGATAGGCCATTTGCGTAAAAGGCCGACTTACTATGGTCGCTGATCACAAGATATTCAAAACCCCTGTTAATACAGGCTTTTGCCATATCGTCTATCTTGTTGACTCCGTCGCTCCAATCACTATGACTATGAATGATTCCTTTGATGTCTTCAGTACGAATCGTATTTGAGAGGCTCTTTTTTGAGGCAAGTTGGATTATATCTTTTTCTTCACGCTGACAAACAGGTATATAGTTGACTGATGCGATCTTGAAAATATCCTCTTCAGATGTAGGCTGCACTAATGAGGCTGGATACTGCTCCTTCCAACTGTTGATGAAATCCTCAGATCCGTTAAGCAGAAAAACTGTTTTATGAAAATCATTGTTAGTCGAGAAGTTGAAAACAAGTCCGACATTCTCATTGCCTCTGACGACGATTTTTTTATCATCAGAAAATTCCACCACGAAACCGTTGTTCGCAAGAAAATCAATCAGTATACTAGATTGTATATTAGTAACCCACTCAATTGTTTCAATTGTAGGCTGCTGCCTGACAAATTCTCCACACAATACAAATGTACATTCTGTAAACTGCTTCTTCAAGGTTTCCTGAAACGCATGGGCGTATTCTTCTATTTCGGCATATAAAAAATGACCTTGATTCCGAAGATAAAACTCAATTGAATCAGCAACATTTTGCTGAGTCTTTTCGCCAAACCCTTTATAAAGCAGCAGACGGTTTTCATTGCAGGCGTACAGCAATTCTCCAAGGGTTTCAATGCCCATTTCTTTCCATATCGTAGATATTTTTTTGGGACCCAAACCCTTGATCTGAAGCATTTCGAGTACGCCTTCGGGTGTTCTTCCTATGAGTTCGTCAAGTTGAGCCATTCTGCCTGAATCCAATATTTCAATGATCTTCTTGGCAGAAGATTCTCCGATCCCCTTTAGGTTGAAGAGTTTTTCCCGCTGGATATGCTGTAGTTCTTCGGAAAGTTTATCGATTGCATACGCAGCCGAGGAGTACGACTTTGATTTAAAACTGTTCTCTTGATGGATATCCATCAGTTTGCTAAGCAAAGTGAACATGTCTGATATGGCAGCGTTTGAAAATGTCATACGGGGGGATCGGGGATATAGGGGGTACAAAAAAGTCCCGCATAAGCGGGACTTGTATTTTTTGCTCTGAAGAAAGATTACTTCTTCTTAGCAGCTTTCTTAGCAGCTTTCTTAGGAGCAGCTTTCTTAGCAGCTTTCTTAGGAGCAGCTTTCTTAGCAGCCTTCTTAGGAGCAGCTTTTTTTGCAGCTTTCTTAGGAGCAGCTTTCTTAGCAGCCTTCTTAGGAGCAGCTTTTTTTGCAGCTTTCTTAGGAGCAGCTTTTTTTGCAGTTGCCATTTTGTTTAGAATTTAATGGTTAGAAAAAATGAATAACATAGTAAAAGTATAAACACTTTTTCTAATCTGCAAAAAAAAGTTTTTTTATGTGGTGATTATCCGGCAGTTACAACTGGATTAACAGAAACGTAGGTCTTGTCGTTTTTCGATTTTCTGAACTCAACAACACCGTCTGAAGTTGCGAAGATCGTAAAGTCTTTTCCGAGACCAACATTTTTACCGGGATGATACTGAGTGCCACGCTGACGCAAAATAATATTACCAGATGCAGCAGGCTGTCCGCCAAATATCTTAATACCAAGCCTCTTGCTGTGTGAGTCGCGACCGTTCTTTACACTACCTTCTCCTTTCTTATGTGCCATGACGTAGGATTTTTAATTGATGTAATTAATTATGATCAAGCAATGCTTTCGATCTTGATTTTGGTGTATAGTTTACGGTGACCGATTTTTTTGCGGAAACCTTTTCTTCTTTTCATTTTAAAAGCAATAACTTTTTCGCCTTGTTTTTCACCGACGATCTCAGCTTTCACTTTCTCTTTAACATCTTTTCCAACGGAGAGCTTACCACCGTTATCCACCAGCAATACATCTGCGAATTCAATCTTGTCTCCAGCCTTTCCCTCAATGTGGGAGATATACAACTGCTGACCTGCTTCTACCTTGTATTGGTGGCCTGATATTTTTACAATTGCGAACATAATCTTTCAAAATTTAGGATTGCAAATGTATGGACATTTTGGCTCTTACCCAAGTTTAGGGTCAAAATTTCTTCTGTCTTATTTTTACCCGTTTGATTGGGCAAGACTATCTTTGTCACTCCTCAGCAGGCCCATCATGAAGATAAAATCCTTTTTAGCTAGACCTTTCGCTGGAATCGTACACCGTAAACTTCAGAAATCAGCCCAATCTGCAGTAAAAGATCAGCTTAAGATACTCGAGAGCCTCACCAGGAAAGCGGCAGACACTGCCTTTGGGAAGGAACATCACTTTTCGGAGATAAGTGGGTATGACCACTTTAAAAAAGCTGTTCCTATAAGAGATTACGAACAGTTCAGTCCATATATCAACCGAATCAAAGAGGGCAAACAACATGTTCTTTGGCCGGGATCCCCGATATATCTCGCAAAGACATCAGGAACAACTTCTGGTGCCAAATATATCCCGATCACCAGGGACTCTATTCCGAATCACATCGAGACAGCCAGAAATGCACTCCTGAACTATATTTCCATCTCCGGAAACGCTGATTTTGCCTCTGGGAATATGATTTTTTTATCCGGTTCGCCCACCCTAGAGAGGGTTGGGGGTATACCAACAGGGCGACTGAGTGGTATTGTTAATCACCACATTCCCAGTTATTTGAGAAAAAACCAGCTGCCGAGTTTCGTGACCAATTGTATAGAGGACTGGGAAGCCAAGCTGGATAAGATCGTTGAAGAAACGATCGATAAGAACATGACCCTCATCAGCGGGATACCACCCTGGATGCAGATGTACTTTGATCGGCTGCAGGAAAAGTCTGGAAAGAAGATAGGCGACCTGTTCCCGAATTTCTCTGTGTTGGTGCATGGCGGGGTAAATTTTACTCCATACAGGGCAAAGTTGATGGACAGCATTGGTCGAAAGGTCGATACGCTCGAAACCTTTCCTGCCTCTGAAGGTTTTTTCGCATTTCAGGATACGCTCGACGAAGAGGGACTATTGCTGAATACCGACTCAGGAATATTCTATGAATTCATTCCCGCTGGTGAGATATTTGAAGAAAACCCCAGGCGTTTATCTCTTCAAGATGTTGAGGTAGGCGTCAATTACGCATTGATAATCAATAATAATGCAGGCCTTTGGGGTTATAGTATCGGGGATACTGTAAAGTTTGTTTCAAAGGATCCATATCGAATTATTGTATCAGGTAGGATCAAGCATTTTATCTCCGCTTTTGGCGAGCATGTCATTGGCGAAGAAGTGGAATATAGTCTGATGAATGCTGCCAAAGAAATTGGAGCAAGGATCGTAGAGTTCACAGTTGCCCCGATGGTGAATCAAGATGAGGGAAAATCTTACCATGAGTGGTTCATTGAATTTGAAGAGGTGCCGGCTGATTTGGATCTGTTCTCGCAGAAGTTGGATGAAAATATGCGCCGTAAGAATATCTACTATGATGACCTTATACGTGGTAGTATTCTAAGGCCGTTGGTAATAAGACCACTGCAGAAGGATGCGTTCATTAATTATATGAGATCTCAAGGTAAATTGGGTGGTCAGAATAAGGTTCCTAGGTTGAGCAACGACAGAAGAATTGCGCAGGAACTTGAAAAGCTGATCAACAAACCATAAATTTATCTAATGGAATTTGACTTCTCTTATGATTTCTCGAGTGAGGAAGCCGCACAAGCAGCTAAGAGAATTGGTGTCTTCGGTTCAACTGGTTCCATAGGTAAACAAACACTGGAGGTGATCAGGGCTAATCCGTCACTTTTCTCTGCCACTATCTTAACGGCACATTCAAATCATGATCTGCTTATCGAGCAGGCACTTGAATTTATGCCTGAAGTGGTTGTGATCACTGAAAAAGAAAAATACACAAAGGTCAAAGAAGTATTGTCACCCAAAGGTATTATTGTGATGGCCGGCGAGGAGGCGCTTGAGGAAGCAGCCGCCATGGATTGCTTTGATATGATGATGGCCGCCATCGTTGGTTTTGCAGGATTGAAACCAACCCTGAGAGCTGTGGAAACCGGAAAATCTATCGCACTTGCCAATAAGGAAACGCTTGTAGTTGCAGGTGATGTGGTCATGTCCCTGGCAA
The DNA here is from genome assembly GCA_046303675.1 of bacterium. GTDB lineage: Bacteria > Bacteroidota > Bacteroidia > Chitinophagales > Chitinophagaceae > Pollutibacter. The sequence goes on along the minus strand of JBKCFW010000116.1, from coordinate 9,117 downwards.
AAGAAAACGGTGTAAAAGTCATACCCGTTGACTCCGAACATTCTGCAATTTTTCAATGCCTTGTTGGGGAGGAAAGAAATCCCATTGAAAAGATCATATTGACTGCATCAGGCGGACCATTCCTGGGCAAAAAACCAAATTATCTGGTCAATGTTAAGCGTGAGCACGCCATCATGCACCCTAATTGGAGCATGGGGGCCAAGATATCGATTGATTCTTCTACCCTGATGAATAAGGGACTTGAAATGATCGAGGCGAAGTGGTTATTTGATCTTGAGCCTGCTCAAATTGAGGTTGTCATTCATCCTCAGAGTATCATCCATAGCATGGTTCAGTTCAAGGATAACAGCATCAAGGCACAAATGGGACTCCCCGATATGAAGCTGCCTATTCAATATGCAATGGCATATCCGAAGAGGATTCCCAATGATTTTCCTCGATTTAATTTCACCAAATCTGCCTCGCTCAGTTTTGATCCGCCTGATATAAAAACATTCAGAAATCTTGGACTTGCCATTACGGCACTTCATAAAGGCGGTAACATGCCTTGTGTACTCAATGCAGCCAACGAACTTGCTGTATATGGTTTTCTAAAAAACCGATTAGGGTTTCTTGACATGACCGAAGTGATAGAACAGACGCTTGCTTTTGTTCCCTTCATAGATCATCCAACACTTCAGGAGTACTTTGATAGTGATGCTGAAGCAAGGAACTTTGCTGCTTCGTTGATTAATTTATAGGGTTGATCTTATACGTTGATTTGTTTATTTGTTTATTTGTTTAGTTGTTTAGTCGTTTATTTGTTAAGATTTAAAAGTATTTAATGTAATGAAACACAAATCAACGAATAAACAAATCAACAACTAAACGTCTAAGCACCTCAACTTTCTCAACTCTTTTACCGAACTTTACTCACTTAAAACACTAATTAATGATAGCACAGGTGTTGCTTGATATAAACTGGAGTGCAGTCGGACTGCAAGCAGGACAACTTATTCTTTCTCTTTCTATCTTGGTGATCCTACATGAATTAGGACATTTCATTCCTGCAAAGATTTTTAAATGCAGGGTTGAAAAGTTTTACCTCTTTTTTGATCCATGGTTTTCTTTGGTGAAGAAAAAAATTGGTGACACTGTATATGGTATAGGGTGGTTGCCGCTGGGAGGTTATGTGAAGATAGCAGGGATGGTTGATGAAAGCATGGACAAAGAACAGCTGAAAAAACCTGCCGAACCATGGGAGTTCAGAAGCAAGCCGGCATGGCAACGATTGATCATCATGCTTGGAGGTGTTACAGTGAATGTGCTGCTTGCATTTTTTATTTACGCAATGATCCTCTTTACATGGGGTGAGACAAAATTGCCTAATCAAAACCTTACACAAGGGGTGTGGGTTGTGGACAGTGTAGTGAATGAGATTGGTTTGCAGACAGGCGACAAAGTATTGGCGGTGAATGATCAACCGGTGCGATATTTTGAGGATCTCAATGCGGCAATGCTTCTGGGAGAAACCATGACCATTGAAAGGGAAGGAGAAAAGAAGGAACTTTCCATACCTGTCAATTTCATTGAAAAAATTGTTGAAAAGGGAAAGAGGTCTGTATTGCTAATGCCCAGGGTGCCAGCGGTGATTGGGGAAATAAAACCTGGTAGTCCGGCTGAAAAAAATGGTCTGCTTGTAAAAGATAAAATCGTTGGACTCGATTCACTCAATATCCAATTTTTCGATCAGTTGAGGACCGCAATCAGAGATAGGGCAGGAGATTCTGTTACTTTAAAAATCATGCGTGCTGATCAGCTTATCACTGTTAACACAATGGTGAGTCCAGATACTACAATAGGTTTCTTTATCGCCACACCCAGTATGGATGAAATGAAGGAGCAGGGGCTCTATCAATTTGAAACTAAGAAATATGGGTTCTTCGCATCTTTCCCTGCAGGTGTATCAAAGGCTGTAGACAAGCTTGATTTTTATATCGCTCAATTCAAAAAGATACTGAATCCTTCTACAGGTGCATATAAAGGACTTGGTGGTTTTAAGTCCATGGGATCCATATTCCCCAAGTACGAATGGAACTGGGAGGCTTTCTGGAACATCACCGCTTTCTTCTCAATCGTCCTTGCATTCATGAACCTGCTACCTATTCCAGCTCTTGATGGCGGTCATGTGGTATTTACGCTTATTGAAATGATCACAGGAAAAAAACCAAGTGAGAAATTTCTGGAGTATGCTCAGATCGTAGGGATGGTGATTTTATTCGGACTGATGATATACGCAAACGCAAACGACTGGCTTGGATGGGGAAGGGGAAGATAGGAGAAGGGGTATTACAATTTCAAATAATACTCCCCCAACAAATCTCTAAATCTCTCGGTATAGCTGTCTTTTTCATCTTTGATCGTGATCGTTTCAGTGGTCATTTCTTGTTCAGCAGTTGAAAAACATATCATCGTTCTGAACGTATCATGTGTTTGCGTCTGTTTCACATCAGCTATTTGAACTGCAAATAATTTATAATTTACAGCAGTGCTCAGTATTTCACTTTTTCTGTAATATGGCATGAGTAGGACAATTCTTCCATTATCATTGAGCAGTCGCTTTGCATGTTCAAAGAATGATGTCAATGAGAGTTGATCTGAATGCCTGGCAAGATTTGTGGTATTATTGGGTGATTTTAACTGATGTTCGTAGAATGGCGGATTGGATATGATAAGATCATATTTCACGCTGGCATCAAAATCTCTAATGTCACTAGAGTATCCAGTGATCCTGGTTTTCCATGGTGATGAATCAATATTGAAAACGAGTTCATCGAAACAGCTTGTTTCAATTTCTACACTGTGAAACAGTGCCGTGCTTCGTTGTGCAAGCATGAAGGAAAGTAATCCTGTTCCGGCACCTATATCCAGTATTGTTTCTTCATTTTTTAATAATGTTGCTGCCCAGGCACCAAAGAGACAGGAATCGGTAGACACTTTCATGGCACATCTTTCTTGCATGACCATAAACTGCTTGAACCTGAAAAAGGAATTAGGCATAGATCTCAAAAATTACCATGTGCCTCTCGCCGAGGCGGTGATAGAAAGTTCATTGTGTTTGCCTGCCAGATGTTTGTAATATCCTGTGATGGCTATCATGGCTGCATTATCGGTACAATACTCAAGGCTTGGCATGTGAATATCCCATCCATATTTACCGGCCATTTCAGTAAATCCTTTTCTCAGTCCTTTATTTGCAGACACCCCGCCTGCCAGGCAGATGGATTTGATGCCTGTTTCCAGGCTCGCTTTTTTCAATTTCTGCAGAAGGATATTGACTATTGTATATTGTACTGAGGCGCATATATCATTGATATTTTTTTCAATAAAATCAGGATCTGTTTTCAGCGCCTTTTGGAGAAAATATAAAATCGAAGTCTTGACTCCGCTGAAACTAAAATTAAGGTTTTCAATATTTGGTTCAGCGAATTGAAAACTTGTGGGATCTCCCAACTGTGCATATCTGTCAATCAAGGGTCCGCCTGGATAGGGAAGCCCTAGCAGTTTTGCTGTTTTGTCAAACGCTTCTCCTGCTGCATCATCCAGTGTTTCTCCTAGGATTTCCATGTCGACCGGACTCTTGCAAAGCACAATTTGTGTATGTCCACCACTTACAGTCAGACATAAGAAAGGAAATTTCATTTCAGGCTTTTCAATCAGGTTTGATAATACATGTGCCTGCATATGATGAACACCGATCAAGGGAATATTGAGTGCGAGTGCCATGGATTTTGCAAAGCCGGTTCCTACAAGCAGTGCTCCTATTAGTCCGGGTGATTGAGTGAACGCGACCGCATTGATCAAATTCAGCTCGATGTCAGCTTTTTTCATTGCTTCTTGAACAACGGGAACAATATGTTGCATATGGGCCCTGCTGGCCAGTTCGGGAACAACTCCGCCATAGCGTGTATGAATCTCTTGGGTTGCTATGATGTTTGACAATATCTTACCGTCTTTGCAAACCGCAGCAGAAGTTTCATCGCAGGATGACTCTATTGCCAAAATATAGGTGCATTCACCATTCATGTTGCGAATGTAAGAAGTATGTGGGTTCTATTGGCTATACTTATTTTGATCTGATGGCTACTACAGGGTCCATTTTTGCTGCGATCATTGCTGGGATTATTCCTGCCAACATACCAATGCTTATGCATATACCAATAGCGAGTGCAAGAATGTTTGTAGGGATGTATACCGGGAAATCGAAAATGCTTGTAAGTAACTGAGCCATTGCAAACACCAAGAGAATTCCAATTACACCGCCAATGATGCATATCAAGGCACTCTCCAGCAAGAACTCCATGAGTATCGTCCTCTTTTTTGCGCCAATAGCTTTTTTTAATCCGATGATGGGAGTTCTCTCTCTTACCGTGACAAACATAATATTGGCAATACCAAAAGCGCCAACAACTAAACTGAGTAATCCGATCATCCAACCCCCGAGGTTAACATTGCTAAATAGCGAAGTCACGGCTTTGCTGAGATCACTGATCGCATTCAGGGCAAAGTCGTCTTCCTCCGTTGGACCTAGCCTATGTATGGACCTCATCGCACCCTTAAGTTCATCTTTCAATGCTTCCATGCTCATATCCTCAGGACCTTTCACTATGATCTTTGGATTGTTGAATCTCTCATTGAAAAGCATTTGTCGCATGAACCGATATGAAAGAACGATGCTTTTGTCAAATTGCCATCCTTCAATAAAACTCTTACCCTGTTTTTTTATTACACCAACAATGATGGCTTTTTTATTTCTTAGTGATACTTCCTTGCCAATTGCCTTTTCCGGGCTTCCAAAAAGTTTTTCTGCATTATCATATCCGATCACAATGCTGTTTGTGCCGTAATCAAATTCCATCTGATTCAGGTACCTGCCAAATTGTATGTCAATAGGCTGTATCTTGTCAAATTCTTCAGTGATGCCATGGTAGGTGATCCCATCCAATTTGTCACTTTCATATTGAATGAATGATTGTGTTGAAAAATTAAAGACAATGTTGATCGGCACATTGACTTTTTCTCTGATCAATTTTGTTTCTGTCAGTTTAGGACTAGGCCTATTCACATATTTCCACCATGGATAATCAGCTCCACCCTGATAATCCCATTTGTCTATGTATATGGTGTTTGACCCAAGCGATTTAACGCCATCCTGAATATTGCGTTCCAGACTACTTACAGTTGAGAGAACTCCTATGATACAGAATATGCCAATGGTTACACCAAAAAGCGATAGAAAAGTCCTGAGTTTATTCTTTGCCAATTCCTGCAGGGCCAGACGAAGCGTAGTATATAATATTTCGAGGGTCTTTCGCATAATGACATCCTGTATTTGCAGGAACAGCAAAATTAATCAATTGGACTTGCTTTTTTCATGATTTAATTGCAGTGGAAGAAAATGCTCTATCAGGTTATAACGGCTTTTGTGTCGTATGATCCATTGTCGGGCTGCTATTAACACCAGTCCGGGCTTATCTTACAATCCTTATCTTTGCACCCCATGAAATTTGATAATGAAATACGGAAACGCAGGACTTTTGCGATCATCTCGCATCCTGACGCCGGAAAAACTACGCTTACTGAAAAATTCTTGCTTTTTGGTGGTGCTATTCAGACAGCAGGAGCTGTTAAAAGCAATAAGATAAAAAAGCATGCCACCAGTGATTTTATGGAAATAGAGCGTCAGCGTGGTATCAGTGTTGCAACCTCTGTGATGAGCTTTGAGTACAATGGCGCTTTGATCAACCTGCTGGATACCCCTGGACATAAGGATTTCGCCGAGGATACATACCGAACATTGACAGCAGTGGATAGCGTTGTTCTTGTTGTTGATGTAGTGAAGGGGGTAGAGGAGCAAACCCGAAAGCTTATGGAGGTGTGTCGCATGAGGGATACGCCTGTGATCGTTTTTATCAATAAGATGGATCGTGATGGGAAGAATCCATTCGATCTGTTGGATGAGATCGAAAAAGAATTGAATATTCACCTTCATCCGCTAAGCTGGCCCATTAATATGGGTAAAGAGTTTAAGGGGGTGTACAATTTATACGACAAAAGCTTGCTTTTGTTCAATGCCAACCAGAAGGCTACTGAGGAAGATAGTGTAAAGGTAGAAGATCTATCAGATACCATATTGGACAGCTTGATTGGTGAAAAAGATGCTGCACAGCTTCGAGACGATGCTGAACTTTTTGAAGGTGTGTATGGGGATTTTAATAATGAGGCTTATCTGAAAGGAGAAACAGCTCCTGTGTTTTTTGGTAGTGCGATCAATAATTTCGGAGTTAAAGAGCTGCTGGACACCTTTATTAAAATCTCTCCTGTGCCGCAGAGTCGAGTAGCTACTACAAGAAAAGTCGATGCCATGGAAGATAAGTTCAGTGGCTTCATCTTTAAGATCCATGCTAATCTTGATCCAAAGCACCGCGACCGCATTGCTTTTCTTCGTGTAACCTCTGGTAAATTTGAGCGCAATAAATATTATCACCATGTTCGCCTTGACAAGGATATTCGTTTCAGCAATCCTTATAGTTTCCTAGCACGGGATAAAGATGTTATCGAAGAAGCATATTCAGGAGATGTTGTTGGTTTGTTTGATACGGGTAATTTTAAAATAGGGGATACACTGACCGAAGGGGAAAATTTTTACTTCACAGGTATACCAAGTTTCTCGCCTGAGATCTTTAAGGAGGTGGTGAATAAAGATCCTATGAAGACCAAACAGCTGGAGAAGGGACTTAATCAACTTACCGACGAAGGTGTTGCACAGTTGTTCACCCAGCATAATGGCAATAGAAAGATCATTGGTTGTGTTGGTGATCTGCAATTCGAAGTGATACAATACAGGCTTTTGCAGGAATATGGTGCATCTGTTCAATTCAATTCATTGCCTTTCTACAAAGCTTGTTGGTTGACAGCCTCCAGTCAATCTAAGCTTGATGATTTTACAAGATTCAAATCGGCAAATACAGTATTGGATAAGGATGGTCATGTGGTTTATCTTGCACAAAGTGAATGGTTCCTCAATACCGAGATATCAAATAATCCTGATATTGAGTTTCACTTCAGCTCTGAGATTCACAAGTAGAAGGCATCTAATATAAACGCATCTTCATCAAAGACCAATACCTGTATAATTGAAGGGAGTTATTCTCAATAACTCTTTTTTTACTGAAGGCTTTACCTTGAGTTTATTGATGAATGTGTGAATTGACTTCTTGTCGATCGTTGATTTGCCGCGTGTTAGTTCCTTCAATGCCTCATAGGGTTGAGGATAATTTTCCCTCCTGAGAATCGTTTGAATGGCCTCTGCAACAACAGCCCAGTTCTTATCAAGGTCAGCGTTGATGGCATCTTGATTGAGCAAAAGTTTATCCAGTCCCTTATTGATGGAATTTAATGAAATGGTTGTGTGCGCAAGAGGAATTCCTATGTTACGGATAACTGTTGAATCCGTGAGGTCACGTTGTAATCTTGAGACCGGCAGTTTGGCGGATAAGTGCTCAAAAAGTGCGTTGGCAATACCAAGGTTACCCTCTGCATTTTCAAAATCTATTGGATTTACTTTGTGGGGCATGGCAGATGATCCTACTTCACCTTTTTTTGTTTTTTGACGGAAATATTCCATGGAAATGTATGCCCAAAAATCCTTGCAAAGGTCTAAGAGTATCGTGTTAATTCTTTTTATGCCATCAAACTGTGCGCCCAGGTGGTCATAATGTTCGATCTGTGTGGTGTATTGTTGACGCTGTAGACCAAGTTTATCACTGCAGAATTTATTTGCGAATTTAACCCAGTTGATCTTGGGGTATGCGACAAGATGAGCATTCAGGTTTCCGGTTGCGCCGCCAAATTTACAGGAATACGGGACATGTGTTAACAGTGAAACCTGGTCTTCTAAACGCTCAACAAAAACCATCATCTCTTTCCCGAGGTTTGTAGGGGAAGCCGGTTGCCCATGTGTCTTTGCCAGCATGGAAACTTTTTTCCAGCTTTGAGCAAATCCCCGCAATCGTATAATTAGGTTATTTATTGAAGGCAGGTATTCGTTTTCAAGTGCTTCTTTCCACATCAGTGGAACAGCGGTATTATTCACATCCTGTGATGTAAGTCCAAAATGCACAAATTCCCTCAGATGCCCCAGATTCAACGCTTCAAGTTCTTTTTTCATGTAGTATTCCAACGCTTTTACATCATGGTTGGTAATCTTTTCCAATTGTTTGATCTCGTTCGCAGTGTTGAAATTGAAGTCGGCATATATTTTTCTCAGTTTATTTGCCTCTGCAGTGCTTAGAGAAAATATTTTTTGTTGTGCAAGTGCAATAAAATATTCTGTCTCTACTCTGAGCCTGTATTGCATCAGTGCGAATTCAGAGAAATATGCTGAAAGTATTTCTACTTGTTTTCTGTATCGGCCATCGATAGGAGAGATCGCCGTAAGCGTGTTGAGTTCCATATTTGAACGTTAATTGGTGTAACTTGCGACAAAATTACGTCAATATCATTGGAAAGGAAAATAAGGATAGGTGCGGTCAGTTATTTGAACACCAAGCCAATGCTTGTTGGATTGGACCAGGCTCCAGTTAAGGACGACATTGAGCTTTTGCTTGAGTTTCCATCCCGACTGGTCCCAATGTTGAAAAACGGCGATATTGATGTCGCATTGCTTCCAGTCGCAGCCCTGGCTGAGCTTACGGAATATCATATTGTTTCAGATTATTGTATTTCTACCGAAGACGAAGTAGCCTCTGTTGCCATATACAGCCAGGTTCCTTTAGACGAGGTTAAAACCGTCATACTTGATTATCAATCACGTACTTCTGTTATGCTCTGTAAGTTGTTGTTTAAAAAGCACTGGAATAAAGAGGTGACATTTATTGCTGCAGAGCGTGATGATTATTTTGATGATATCTCTGGTAGTACGGCCGGCTTGATCATTGGAGATAGGGCCCTGAGGTATATTGGTCAGTTATTTGAACACCAAGCCAATGCTTGTTGGATTGGACCAGGCTCCAGTTAAGGACGACATTGAGCTTTTGCTTGAGTTTCCATCCCGACTGGTCCCAATGTTGAAAAACG
>JBKCFW010000115.1:0-2700 GCA_046303675.1 bacterium | reverse complement strand
GATTTAGACATCGTTTATAAGCTCTGATGAACGGTAAACTTAAAAGGGACAGGGGACGAGGGACAAGGGACGAGGGACAAGGGACGAGCTTGCCTGCCGAAGGCAGGGAAATACAACTCAACTTACTCAACAATTTATAGTCTATTTCAAACAAGCAAGTATCTTTCTCAACTCATTCTCATCTGAAACATATACATTGCCCGCATCATGAACACGTGGGTTTGAAAAACTCATTGGGTTGGGTACTACTCTTCTTGCAGAGCCGTGGTATTCTCTTGCACCACTCTCTTTCATGAGTTGTTCGATGTTACCTGAATTAATTCCTGCACCGGGCATGATGATAATTCTATCTCCTGCTTGTTCAACCAATTTACCCAATATTGCTCCTGCTTGTGGAGCAAAAGTTGCTTGTCCGGATGTCAACACCCTCTCACAACCTGCTTCGATTATATCTTCCAACGCCTGATACATATCTGGTGTTGCATCAAAGGCCCTGTTGCAAGTCACACCCATTGGATAAGCCCATTCAACGATGCGCTTGAATCGTTCAACATCGATCGTCCCATCAATCTTTTGCACACCAACAGAAACACCATCACATTTCAACTCCTTACACATTTTGATATCTCGCTCAAGTATATCCATCTCATCGTCATCATAATAATAGTTGCCTGACTTCGGACGAATGATTGGATAAAGCAGAATAGAAATGGTTTCTCTAACTTTTCTGATTGTGCCATAGCTTGGTGTGGTTCCGCCTTCAACCGGGTTATCACACAACTCAACCCTGGCAGCACCAACGCTTTCGGCTATGATACAACTTTGTATGTTGAAGGCACAGACCTCCCATATCGCTTTTGCGTTCATTATGATGATTGAAAAAATTAAAGATTAATAGTGGCTCTTGGCGGCATACACTTTTTCTTCTTTTCCGGACTTAACGGAATAAGTGAAGCCAGGCTGTAGTGCATAAGCGCCATATTCTCCTTTTTTGTTCAATGCGAGAAACCCTACCTGAATCACTTTGGATTTTTCAGGATTACGTTTGATGATTCTTGTCACGCCTTCTTTGCATGCAGCTTCCGGACTCATTCCCTGGCGCATCAGTTCTACGATCAGATGCGCTCCAACAATACGGATCACCTCTTCGCCAACACCTGTTGCTGTTGCAGCACCTACTTCATTGTCAACATACAAGCCCGCACCAATGATAGGTGAGTCACCGACCCTGCCTCGCATTTTGAATGCCATGCCGCTTGTTGTACAAGCGCCACCCAAATTGTTATTGGCATCCAACGCCACCATACCGATCGTATCGTGGTTGTCAATACCACCTGGCATTTTCCCCCCATCTTTATTGTACAATTTATTTTCTATGTTTTGAATGGGTTCATACTTCGCTGTTTTCAACCACTCTTGCCATGCTTTTTTACTGCTTTCTGTTAACAGATTTTCTTGTTTGAATCCATTGGCAACCGCAAATTGCAAAGCACCTTCTCCAACTAAAACAACATGAGGTGTTTTTTCCATCACCAACCTTGCAACAGAGATCGGATGCTTGATTGTTTCCAATGCCATAACTGAACCACAATTGTAAAACTCATCCATGATGCAGGCATCCAACGTAACATGTCCATCACGATCAGGCAATCCACCATATCCAACGCTTTGATTCAATTCATCAGCTTCAGCAACTTTCACACCAGCCTCAACCGCATCGAGGGCGCGGCCTCCTTTTTCAAGAATTTTCCAGGCATCAGCATTCGCAGCTTGTCCGAAATCCCACGTTGAGATAACAATCGGTGCAGTTTTTATTTTTTTTATAGATGGCTGTTCTGCAGCAAACAAACTTTCTCCGCCTAATAATGCAGCTGAACTGACTGATGCGGCTGATTGTAAAAATTTTCTTCTGGTAGACATGGTTGGATAATTATTGAATTCAGTTTTTCGACAAGATCAATTGCTCCTCGCAAATTAGTTCTATTTTTTTTGTTTACGGAAAACCAATTCACAAACGACTGGAAAATGATCCGAAGGATACTTCCCATAATAGGTGTCAGTCAGAATTGCCCAACGAGCAACACTAAAATGATCAGTGCTAAAAATATGATCAATGACTTTATTGCTCAAGCCCGTGGTCTTAAATGCATTGAAACTTCCATTGGGCGCATACACGACAGTAGCTTGTAATGCGGCATCCTTCAATATGGATGAATTTTTCAATTGAAGATACCATTGACTATCTCTGTCACCATTCAAGTCCCCAGTAAATACAGCAGGGATATTGCCGGCTATTGCTTTTATCTTTTCAAGAACCAACTTGCTGCTCTCTACCCTTGCAGTCATGCCAATATGATCATAGTGCGCGTTGAACACATAAAACTGTATCCCTGATTTTTTTTCTTTCAATTTCACCCAGGTACATATTCTGGTTTGGTTTGCATCCCAGCCAGCTCCGGGTTTGTCCGGAGTTGGAGACAACCAGAAATTTCCACTGTCAATCAAGCTGAAATCATTTTTCTTATAAAAGATCGCTGAGTACTCACCATCTTTATTACCATCATCCCTGCCAATGCCATAATAGACGTAGTCGGGAATCAATTGTTGTAATTCAACCAACTGGTGATCGAGTCCTTCTTGCGTACCAATGATGTCGAAATTGTGGTATTTGATCAGATTCGCAATTGGAGCAACACGATC
>JBKCFW010000114.1:0-20589 GCA_046303675.1 bacterium | reverse complement strand
TGATCTCACATCATCCCTACGGAAATAATACACCTGAGTCTATCAATGGAACAGTCATTGAAGGAAGAAAGATACCCGGAGTAGGCGACCCCAATGATCCAGAGTCAATGAGTGTCTTCACAATCGATCTTAACAACAATCAAGTCACCGCAAAACTCAAGACAGGTCATCTGGTTGGACACATGATCGAAGATGCAGAGGTTGTTGGTGGTGCAAGTCCGAATAGCATCGCAATTGACAATTCTGTTGCCTATGTTACCAATGCTACAAATGATAACATTGCCGTTATAGATTACAGGCAGGGCAAGATCCTTCGTCACATTCCCATTCAGGTTGACAAACGAATTGATAAATACAGGGGACTCCTTCCTTTTGGGATTACACTTTCAAAAGATGGATCAAAATTATACACTGCACTGCTTGGTTTAAATGCCGTTGCAGTGATTGATACGAAAACAGATCAAACCATTGGATTGATACCATCAGGATGGGGCACATCAAGGGTGAAATTCTCTCCTGATGAAAAAGAGTTGTACATCATCAGTTGCCGTGGTCTCGGTGCTGGTCCGAATGGTGGGAAAGATTTCAAAGCTCCAGTGCAAGGGACTTACATCGGAGATATCCAACTGGCCACTTTCCAGCGTGTTCAAACTCCTGATGCAAATACTTTGTCTACTTATACTAAGAACGTACTCTCTTATACCTTCGAAGAAGCTCCATTTAAGAAGAGCAATAATCCGCTTCCTAATTATCCTGGAGAAAAAGCATCTCCGATAAAGCATATTGTATACATCACCAAGGAGAACAGAACCTATGATGAAGTGTTAGGACAAATGAAGTCGGGTAGGGGAGATGCATCTATTGCACGATTTGGGAACAATGTTGATCTCATGGGTGAGAAAGTGAATGGTGAGGATAGTCTGTTGTTTTCAAATGCAAATGTTTCTCCAAATCATCTTAAGGCATCCGGACAGTTTGCTTACTCTGATAATTTTTATTGCGATAGTGATGCTTCAATTCACGGACATCATTGGATGATGGGGGTCATTCCAAATGAATGGGTGGAGGTAAATTCCAATACCAGCAAAACAGCAAATTATTTCTCTTCCGCTCCGGGTAGAAGATATCCAGGTTCTACAGGAAGCATGGATCCGGAGGATTATGCTGAAATTGGTGGACTCTGGGAGGCGCTTGAGCGAAAGGGGATTTGTTTCTACAATTTTGGTGAGGCCAATGAAACAGCTCACGTTCGTGAAGAGTGGTATGACACAGCAACAGGTGCTGCACATGGCGTAATGGTTCCGATGCAAAAAGCGCTGTTCACCAGAACCAGTCACAACTATGCAGGGTACAATACCAACATACCAGATCAATTCAGAATGGATCAGTTTGAATCCGAATTCACTAAGATGTGGTTATCGGGCAAAGGCAAAATGCCATCATTGATCACCGTTCAGATCCCTAACGATCATACCTCCTCGCCACGTCCTGAAGATGGATATCCTTATACCCACAGTTATATGGCAGACAACGATCTTGCTGTTGGAAGAATATTACATTTTTTATCCAGAACACCATATTGGAAAAATATGCTGGTGGTGATCACGGAAGATGATCCTCAAGGGGGTGTTGATCATGTTGATGCACACAGAAGTATACTCATGCTCGCTGGTCCGTATGTAAAAAGAAATTATGTATCACACACCCATGCAAACTTTGGATCCATTTTGAAGATGATCTATAATATCCTGGGAGTTCCTTATGTCAATCAGTATGATGTGACGGCCTCTCATCTAGGAGATTTTTTCACGAACAAACCCAACTATAGGCCGTATTCATTGGAAATGCCTGATAAAAGAGTATTCGATCCAACTGTTGCCATGAAAAAATACAATCGTGACATCGATTGGAGAAAGGTGAAGCAGGGTCCTGATATGGATGATGAAGATGATCAGCGGGAAAAACATTATAAAAAAGAGAATTAATATGAAGAGAGCCACAACTCTTATAGGAATTGTAGTATTGACCTTGTTAAGTGATCAGCTTTTTTCGCAGCAATCAGTAGATACTGTCAGGCTCATGGATGAAGTTACTATCACAGCTACCAAACGTAATGTGAGTAAGTCGCAACTTCCATATGCCGTTGAAGTACTAACAAGAGAAGATGCTGCAAGAAATCTTTCTCGCACCGTTCCTGAGTCGCTTGCAGGAATTCCTGGCGTCTTTATTCAAAAAACAAATCATGGTGGAGGATCTCCATTTGTACGTGGACTCACAGGCAATCAATCGCTTATTCTTGTTGACGGCATCCGTTTGAATAACTCCATCTTCCGTTATGGTCCTAATCAGTACATGACATTGATCGATCCATTTATTGTAGAGCGTATTGAGGTGGTAAAAGGTACAGGGTCTGTTCAATATGGTAGTGATGCCATGACAGGAGTTATCAATATACAAACCAACTCGTTGCGCTTCAGGGATCGTTCGTCTTGGTCAGAAAAAGTCACAGCAAGAATCACAGAATCAGGAATGGAACTATCCCTTCGTCCGGAATTAAAGTATGAGGGAAGACGTTTTGCATTCATGATTGGAGGCAGTCAAAAAAGATTCGGAGATCTTAAAGGCGGTGATACTACTGGATTTCAACGGCCATCAGGATATGGTGAGAAAGCTTTTGATATCAAACTCATGGGCAACTTGGGTTCTGATTGGATCCTTACTTCTTCTTATCAGTGGTTGCGTCAGATTGATGTTCCAGTTTATCATAAATATCAACTTGAAAACTTTGCTATCAATACCTCAGATCCCCTGGCCAGAGGATTTGGTTATTTAAAACTGAATAAAGTATTCAACGAGCGCTTTGTTAAACAACTGGATTTTTTTGTTTCTAATCAGGCAATTGAAGAGTCGAGGTATACCCGAAAAAACACGAGTCGTGTTCTTCGATCAGAGCTAGATCACATTTCCACCATCTCTGGGGGTGTTGATCTCTTGACAGAAATTATTCCTGCATGGACCATTAATTCCGGCGTTGAGCTGTATGCTGATAAGGTGGAAAGTTCGAGAACTGATAGAAATATTGATGGTGGATCTCCAACAAGTTCGAGAGGTTTATATCCTAATGGAGCGAGCTATTCAAACCTCGCGATCTATTCTTTGCATCATTTGCAACTCGGGAAGTTGAAAATTGAAGGTGGATTGCGTTACAACATGTATCGTGCAAGAATCAATGAAGTCACCCTTGGGAAGATCGTACTAACCCCCAGTGCATTGGTTTTTCAAGGAGGGTTGAATTATCAGTTACTGAAAGGGCTTAATATTTATGCTCATATCAGTGATGGATTCAGGTCGCCCAATATTGATGACCTGGGCACATTGGGTATTGTTGATTTTAGGTATGAAGTGCCGGCATATGATCTTAAGCCTGAGCGTTCAATTAACCATGAAGTCGGCATTAAATACTTTTCTAAAAAGGTCAGTGGTTCTGCTGCATTCTTCAGGACCAATCTTTTGGATCTTATATCGAGGGTAAAAACATCAGAAGTGATCAATGGGTACGATGTCTATAAAAAAATCAATGTTGATCGAGGTTTTATCAGGGGATGGGAGATGCAGACAAACTACAATCTTTCAAGATCAATCAGGCTCCATGCTTCTGCCACAAGTTTATACGGACAAAGCATCACAAAAGATCAGCCATTGAGAAGAATACCTCCATTCAATGCCAGAACTGGAGGAGAGTATAAATTTTCAAAGTATCTTGTTGGTGTTGTTTATGATCATGCGTCACCACAAAGAAGGCTGGAGTCGGGCGATAAGTCTGACAATCGGATACCTGCAGGCGGGACGCCAGGTTATAATATCCTCAACACATATGCAGGGGCTACAATTCGAAATCTAACAATAAGGACTTATCTTAATAATATCTTTAATCAGGATTACCGCACACATGGTTCCGGGATAAATGGTATGGGGCGTGCTTTTTCCATGATGCTCATTTGGCAGTTAAATCACTAAAATCAGTTACTATGCGCAAGTCACTTTTCTTTTGCTTGTTACTTTTGTCTGTAACACTTCATGCACAGGTAGATTTACTACCAAAGGCTGTTCAGCTGCCCAATGGCTGGAAGTTGAGTCCCGCTGGACAATCTTTCGGATTGGGCGATCTTCCTTTGAACCTGGCTGTTAGTAATTCCGGAAAGTATATCGCCGTGACCAACAATGGACAGAGCACACAAAGTATTCAATTGGTTGATGTTAAAAAGAAGAAAGTGATTGATTCGGTTGCAATTGGGAAATCATGGTATGGACTATCTTTCACAGCAGACGATAGATTTCTTTACGCTTCAGGCGGACATGATAATAAAATAATTCAGTATGAGATCGTATCGGGTAAACTGAAGCGAGTTGATGAGATCATATTGGATAAACCATGGCCAGTCAGGGTCGGACCTGCCGGTATAGCAATTGATGAAGCGAGGAGGAGAATGTATGTAGTTACAAGAGAGGATAAAAAATTATATATCGTCGATCTTGTTACAAAGTCGGTACTCAATAAATTCTCACTCGATGCAGAAGCCTATGATTGTAAAATATCCAAGGGCGGTGAAGAATTGTATATCAGCTGTTGGGGGTGCGACAAGATCGTTGTATTCGATCTTGAAAAAAATTCATTCAATACTACAATACAAGTTGGAGACAACCCAAATGAAATCTTGTTGTCACCTGATGGTAAGTTGTTATATGTATCTAATGCGAACGACAATTCTGTTTCTATTATTGATCTGAAAGCCAGACGTGTGATCGAAACGCTCGATGCAGCGATGTATCCCAATTCTCCCAGTGGTTCTACAAGCAACAGCCTGGCACTTGACCCAAAGTCAAATACTTTGTTCATTGCCAATGCAAATAATAACTGCGTTGCCGTTTTTGATGTATCTGTAAAAGGGAAAAGTTCTCCAAAAGGATTCATCCCGGTCGGCTGGTATCCTACTTCAGTTCGTTTTGTAGATGGTAAATTATGGGTGGCCAATGGGAAGGGAATGAGTTCAAAAAATAATCGATTCGGACCTTCGCCACTTCGCAAAAGAGAGGAGGTCATTCATCATGGTTATGAAGTCAGGGATGCATCTGAGGTAGAGTACATTGGGGGACTGTTCAAAGGTACCATGAGTGTGATTCCATATCCATCCAAGGAACAGATGGCGATATATACCAAAGCAGTATATGCAAATTCTCCATATTCAACTGCCAAGACTGCAGTAGCTGATTCCTTAGCGCCCGGGTTTCCGATTCCCATGAAAGCAGGACAGCAGTCACCCATCAAATATGTTTTTTATGTGATCAAGGAGAATAGAACCTACGATCAGGTATTGGCCGATGTTCCTGGTGGTAATGGTGATACTTCTTTGTTGTTGTTTGGAAAAAAAATTACGCCGAATCAGCATGCTATTGCAGAATCATTTGTGTTGCTGGATAATTTTTATGTTGATGCTGAAGTAAGTGCTGACGGACACAATTGGAGTATGGGTGCTTATGCAACAGACTATCTCGAAAAGACCTGGCCAAGCAGTTATGGTGGAAGAGGTGGAACTTATGGTGGGGAAGGTGAGCGTGAAGTTGCAAATAATAAGGCAGGTTATATATGGGACAACTGTGCAAGATCAAATGTCTCTTACAGAACCTATGGAGAGTTCACCAATGACTTCAAGCCAAATTTAAAATCTCTCGTTGGTCACTACTGCACCTATTATCCTGATTATGATATGACGGTTATGGACACTACACGTTTCCGTTTGTGGAAGCGAGATTTTGATTCTCTGCTTAGTATCAATAAAGTACCGCAGTTCAATACCGTGCGGTTCAGCAACGATCATACTGAAGGTCTTAGTCTGGGTAGGCCAAGTCCATACGCTCATGTTGCAGATAACGATCTTGCAGTCGGACTCTTTATTGAAACATTGTCTAAAAGTCCGATCTGGAATGAAACCGCTGTGTTCATCCTGGAAGATGACGCACAGAATGGTGCCGATCACGTAGATGCACACCGCAGCACTGCTTATATTGCCGGCGGATTTGTAAAAAGAAATTTCATTGATCACACGCCATACACAACGAGCTCGATGCTCAGGACGATCGAATTGATCCTGGGAATGCCTCCCATGACCCAGTACGATGCAGCTGCCACTCCTATGTGGCGGTGTTTTGATTCAAGTCCAAAACCTTTTGCATTTAAAGCGATCATTCCGAAGGTTGATCTTTTTGATAAAAACACAGCCATCAACAAGTGGCAGAAAAAGTCTGATCAATTTGATTTCTCTAAAGAGGACAACATCAATGATATCGAATTCAATGAGGTATTGTGGCATGCGTTGAAAGGCGATAAGCCTTTTCCCGGTCCCAGGCGATCTGCGTTTCTCATGGTATCCGACAAAGAGTAGCTTTATTACCCTTAAATAGGTGTTGTAAAGTACGGCCATCAATAACAATTGATGAAGCCAGTAATACTCTTTTTGAATTCCTTACCTTAGGGATTCAAAAACTTAATGCATGCAGCAATTGATCAGTAGTACTAAATTTGGAATTCTCTCTTTTGTTTTACTTGTGTTTATGGGTGATACTTCTGTTGCTCAGAAACGCGATGTAAAAAAAATAACACCGTCAGTCTCCTCGGTTGATCTTAATGCGTATTTCAAACCCTTGGTATGGAGAAATATTGGTCCGCTTCGCGGTGGCCGATCAGTTGCCGCTACAGGGGTTAGCCGTAATCCATTGATCTATTACATGGGCACAACCGGCGGAGGTCTGTGGAAAACAGAAGATGCCGGACAGTCATGGAAGAATATATCTGATGGATATTTTAATACAGGTTCAGTTGGTGCAGTGGCTGTTTCAGAATCAGATCCTAATGTAGTTTTTGTTGGAATGGGAGAGCATGCGCCGCGCGGGGTCATGACATCCTATGGAGATGGCGTCTATCGCTCCACTGATGCGGGAAAGACATGGTCTCACTTGGGACTTGAGCTTACTCGTCATATATCAAGCATCAGAATTCATCCTACCAACCCTGATGTGGTTTATGTTGCTGCACAAGGGGCACTCTATGGACCTTCGAAGGAAAGAGGTATTTATAAATCGATGGATGGCGGAAAGACATGGAACCAGGTATTGTATGTTGATGAGAATTCAGGTTGTGCCGATCTGAGCATGGATATGAACAATCCACGTATTTTATATGCTTCTATGTGGGACCACCGCAGACTACCATGGGCAATTCAGAGTGGAGGCAAGGGAAGTGGATTGTATAAGAGTACAGATGCCGGTCAGACCTGGACAAAGATTGAACAAGGCTTACCTGATGAGCTTGGCAAGATGGCTGTGGCTGTATCTCCTGCAAACTCCAACTTGGTGTATGCCTTGGTGGAGAGCAATACGGAAAAAGAAAAAGGCGGACTCTTTGTTTCAACAGATGGTGGCAGCAATTGGAATAAAGTTAGCGGAGACCATCGTTTAACCAGCAGGGCCTGGTATTATATTGAATTGGCTGCAGATCCTCAAGATGAGAATACAATTTATGTGTTAGGTGCTGCTGGATTGAAGTCTCAGGACGGAGGACAAAGCTGGACAGAGATTCGTGGTACACATTCAGACTATCATCAGCTTTGGATCAATCCAACTAATAACAAAAACATGGTCATAGCCAATGATGGTGGTGCAGCTGTAACGTTCAATGGTGGTAAAATTTGGTCATCACAAGACAATCATCCAACTGGACAATTCTATCGACTCAATGCAGACAATCTTTTTCCATATAATATCTATGCCGGCCAGCAGGATTATTCTTCCATTAAAATCAAGAGCAGGAGTACAAACGGTGGAAGGATAACGGACAAGGATTGGTCCAGCTCTGCAGGTGGTGAATCTGCATTTTTAGGGTTCGATCCCAATAACCCAAGATTTGTCATGGGCGGAAGTTATCAGGGAACCATTGAATTGCTTGATACACAAACAGGAGAGGGCGTGGGGGTGATGATCCATCCTGTTCAATATCAGGCATTACAGCCCAAGGACATGAAATACAGGTTCAATTGGAACGCGCCAATACTTCATTCAATGCATGAGAAAAATATCTTTTATCACGCAGGCAATCGTTTGTTCAAGACAGCGGACATGGGTAAGTCATGGCAGGTGATCTCACCAGATCTCACCACTCATGATACCAGTAAAATGGGCATAAGCGGCTATCCGTATACCAACGAAGGTGCAGGTGGCGAAAATTACTGTACGATCAGTTATGTTGCTGAGTCGAAATTAGAAAAGGGGGTAATGTATACCGGTAGTGATGACGGACTGGTACATGTTACAAAAGATGGAGGGATCACATGGAATAATATCACACCCAAAGATCTTGGAGAGGCATTGATCAATGCTATAGAAGTGTCACCACATGATCCTGCTGTTGTTTTTATTGCTGTGAACAAATACAAGTTCAATGATTTTACTCCGATCGCATACAAATCGACTGATTACGGTAAGTCATGGACCAAGATTGTTAATGGTATCCCATATGGATCTTTTTTAAGGGTAGTGAGAGAGGATGACAGAAGAAAAGGGTTGTTGTATGCTGGTACAGAGAAAGGACTTTATCTGTCATATGACCATGGAGATCATTGGTGGTCTTTTCAGGGCAATCTTCCAATCACTCCCATCACTGATTTGAAAGTTCACAAAGGGAATCTCATTGCATCTACACAGGGTCGTGCGATATGGGTGTTGGACGACCTTCAGCCGATCAGAAGTTTTGATTGGTCATCAGATCTGCAGGTAAAACTGTTGCCCATGCCTGAAGTGTATAGAATTTCTGGTTATAGTTTATTCGATTCCAACAGAGATCCAATGCAACTTCGTCCGTATGTCACTTCAGCTAATCCTAGTACTGGCGCAGTGATGTATTTTCAACTTCCTGCAAATGCAGATTCTATTAAAGAGATCAAGATCCAGATCAAGGATGCACAAGGTGTGGTTGTAAGAAGTTTTTCGAACATGGCTTCCAAAAAGAAAACACTTGTGGACCCTGCGCTCTCAGATCCTTTGCTCACCAAGTTCAAAGGGCTGAACAGATTTGTCTGGGACTTACGCAGACATGACATGCCAACAATTGAAGATGTGTATATTGAGGGAAGTTATACTGCAGGCAAAGTAACACCTGGGATGTATACAGTTGTATTAACAGCAGACAGTGTTGTGCTTTCAACTCAGTTTTTGTTGCAGCCCGATCCACGCATGAATTTTTCCTCAGATGCGTATACTTCACATGATGATTTCTTGAAGAAACTTGAAGCTGATGTCACTGATATTCACACAGCCGTTGTGCGTATGCGAAATCTTTCTGTTCAGGTCAAATCGGTTGCTGCAATAGCAGAGAAAGATGAGGCAAAAGATCCCATTACAAAAGCCACAAAACAGTTGTTAGAGAAAATCAAGACCTGGGAGGAGAAGCTCATTCAGCCAAAGAGTCAATCATATGACGATGTGATTAATTACGTCAATAAGTTAAGTGCCAATATTATTTTTGTGCATGGTGAAGCCAATAATACAGTCCCGTATGTTACCAGCGGACAAATTGCACGTTATGAGGAATTGCATGCGGAATGGATGGCACACAAAAAAGAAATGACTGACCTGTTAGAAAAAGATGTTCTTTCTTTTAATGCATTGTGTAAGTCGTTGTTGGTTGATCATGTGTTGTTGCTTGATTGATATAACCACTTATCAAATGATCTAAATTGAAAAAGATGAAGCGCAGAAGATTAAATTTTCCTTTGGTACTGGTGTTGTGTGCTATGTTGGTGTTTGGACAATCAACCATTCCGGCAAGTCAAAAGCCACCCAATGTCATCTTGATCTTTATGGATGATTTGGGCTATGGAGATCTGTCTTGTTTTGGCGCATTGGATATTCACACACCGCATCTTGACAGGCTTGCTGCTGACGGGATAAGATTCACCAATTTCATGTCAGCCCAGGCAGTATGCAGCGCATCAAGAGCAGCGCTGATGACAGGTTCTTATCCCAATCGCTTGGGCATTAGTGGTGCTTTATATCCCGGAGCGCCAATTGGCCTTGCCAAAGAGGAGATGACGATCGCCGATCTGCTCAAACAAAAAAACTATGCAACCGGTATGTTTGGAAAGTGGCATCTTGGGGATGTGAAAGAGTTTTTGCCACTTGAGCAGGGCTTTGACGAATATCTCGGAATACCCTATTCCAATGACATGTGGCCGGTTGACTATGATGGAGCACCTGCAAGATCCGGCAGTATTAAACTTCAGTATCCGCCATTACCATTGATAAGAAATGATCAACGCATTGACACCATTCGTAACCTGGATGATCAGGCAACACTTACAGGAATGTTTACAGATGCTGCGATCGATTTCATAAAGAGAAACAAACGCAAGCCTTTCTTCGCATACATCGCTCATCCTATGCCTCATGTGCCGATCAATGCATCGGAGGAATTTCGTGGCAAGAGTAAACAGGGTTTGTATGGTGATGTGATCCAGGAAGTAGATCATCATGTTGGAAGGATCATGAAGATGTTAAAGGACGAAGGACTTGAAAAAAATACGTTGGTTATTTTTACAAGTGACAATGGACCATGGTTCAATTTCGGTGAACATGCCGGAAGTCCTGGCGGATTCAGGGAAGGCAAAGGCACTTCATTTGAAGGCGGGCAACGCGTACCTTGTATCATGAGGTGGCCAGCTGTCATACCTAAAGGCATTGTCTCTAATCAGCTGGCATCCACTATTGATATTCTTCCCACATTATCATCTCTAACTGCAACATCACTGCCAGAAAGGAAAATTGATGGTGTTGATATTTCTGCGATCCTTAAAGGTGACCTGAACATCACAGCTAGAAAAAACTTTCTCTATTACTATAGAAACAATTCATTGGAGGCCGTGAGAAGAGATAATTGGAAGCTTGTATTTCAGCATAGCGGCAGAACGTATGTTGGTCAGGCGCCCGGAAGAAATGGTTATCCCGGAAAAGCGCCAGAGAATCACTTATTTTATGAGGCGCTGTATGATCTGAGAAGAGATCCAGGAGAGCAATACGATGTAAGTAGACAGTATCCTGAAATCGTGGCCGAACTTAAATTGTTGGCTCAAGATGCACGGGAGGATCTTGGCGATGATCTGCAAAAGAAACCAGGTGCTAACAGGCGGAATCCAGGCAGGTTGACCAAATAACCTGATGCTTGGATTACATCTCTAATCCTGCAAGAGAAAGACTCATCTTCTTCAGCTCGATCAGTTCGGTATTCTCAACAATGTTGTTAGGCATGAGGATCAAAGAGGTGTTGTTCTTTTTCCACCAATCTTTTTTGTGAAGCGAAGTATAAGGAATGGTACCTATGAGGTAACTTCTTTCATTGCCGGAATGCCATTCCTCGATGCTTTCAAATTCATCTTTGGGTATGTTGCGAAGGTCTTCGAAGCTGATGAAGACACGAAGATGGAAATCTTCACTGAGCTGAGCAGGAGTATGCTGATTTTTTTTCTTGTATTCGTACCTGTAGCCATAACGAAGCGCACCGATGTCGCTCAGAACGGCAGATGCTGTTGGAAAACTACCCGCACCTTTACCATAAAAGAATTGTTTATCGGAGAACCCACTTTCAATCACAACGCCATTATATTCATTTTTCACGAAGTAAAGCTGATCAGTTTGTTCTACAAATTGAGGCAGAAGAAACGAAGCAACTTTACCATTATAGAGCTTTTTCGCTTGCCCTACAAGTTTAATGGACATCCCGCGTGACTGGGCAACTTTCGCATCTAATTCGTTGATCTGGGTAATGCCATTAAACAGCATCTCATCAATGGAGGTGATGATGCCATAGCTGTGAGCAAGAAGCAGTACCCATTTATGGGCAGCATCAAAACCTTCTATGTCAAGTGTTGGATCCGACTCTGCAAACCCCAGCTGTTGTGCCATCAATAAGGCCTCTTTGAAGCTGAGACGTTCCTCAAACATTTTTGTAAGGATAAAGTTGGTTGATCCGTTTACGATGGCTTTTATAGAATGAAGCAGATCGTTGTCATAGTACTCTTCCAAGTTTCTGATGACTGGGATGGATGCGCAAGATGAGGCCTCGTATAGTAAAGATCTTCCTGTTGTTTTTTGGAGGTCGATCAATTCGGACAGATGTTCTGAAAGCATTTTTTTACTGGCGCTCACTACATCCTTGCCGTTTTTCAGAGCGGTGGTAACAATTTCATATCCTGCTACACTGTCGTTGATCACTTCTACGATCACATTGATATCGGGGTCAGACAGGAGATCATTCTTGTTTGTTGTGAATATCTCAGCTGGTGCATTTCTTTTCTTTTTGGTATCTTTTATACAAACGCGTTTGATCGACGCCTTCAGCGATGGCGTTTGTTTTAGGATTTTATAAAGTCCTTCACCCACCACACCAAATCCGAACATACCGATCACAAGATTTTTTTCTGATCCCATCTGTATTTTTATTTATTTGGATGAATAAATTCTTCAAGAACTTTTGTCAGGCTTTCGTTCTCCAATAAAAATCCATCGTGTCCATATACTGATTCGATAATTTTCAGTTTGGCGTTGGGCACATGAGCTGCAATGAATTGTTGTTCATTGATTGGGTAAAGAATATCTGAAGATATTCCAATTACCAGGCATTTTGACTGGATTGTCCCTAATTTTTCTTCGGCTTCAATCACCCCTCTACCTATATGGTGTGAGTCCATGCTCTTGGTGAGCATGTAGTAACTGAATGCGTTGAATCGATTGGCAAGTTTTTCTCCCTGATAACGTTGGTAGGATTCGCTTCTTGTATTTTCAATCTCTTTGTTCTTGTCCTGTTGCGTTTGGTCGTAGGTTTCGTAATGTCTGTAGCTGATCAGTGCGATGGACCTGGCCACTTTCATACCCTCACGACCTGCATTAGGATTGTTTTCTTTCCAGGTTAGATCTGCTTCTATCGACATTCGTTGAGAAGCATTGAAGGCCTTGCCCCAGGGAGAATGAAAAGCATTGGTTGCAATGGGTACGATATATTCGAATAGGGAAGGTTGTGCGGTGGCCCAGGCCAGCAGTTGCTGTCCACCCATTGAGCCGCCGATACCCAGGAAAATTTTTTCGATGCCCAGTTCCTGACGGATCTTATCATAGGCATTGACCATGTCCAATGGCGTGAAAAAAGGGAAGGTATGATAGTAGGGCTTTCCTGTATCAGGGTTGTGATCAAGCGGACTCACACTCCCGTAACAACTGCCTGGCATGTTTACGCAAATGATAAAATAACGGGCGGGGTCAAAAAACTTACCCTCGCCAACCATGCCCGGCCACCATTCGTAAGGGTCGCTGTTTGCAGTCATGGCGTGAAATATCCATATAGCATTGCTTTTATCTGCATTCAAGTTGCCTACGGTGGTATAAGCGAGTTGGAAGTCGCGTATACTTTTACCCGACTCTAGTAGGAGAAGGGACTTATGCTGATATGTTGATAATACTGGTTTCATTGATCAATAACCCATCCGCCCTGGCATAAAAAAACCCATCGTAAGTCGGATGGGTTTTCACTATGATGCGTTGAACTTATCTAGGGAAAATATCTGACTTATCTGTCGCCGCATCTGCGGTGATGGAATTGACACCTTATTGCTTCTGGCAACAGGTTGTCAAGGCTTCGTAGGGCCGATCCCTCTGCCTTTCTGGATAAGAAAAATAAAGAACTAGACCAAAATTAGCCAATTTGAAAGAAATAACAAAACTGGTAAGTGCCAAAGGGTAAATTAATGAACCAAAGCCGTTTGGGATGGTTAATTTTGCAGTTTACCACGATCAAATCAGGTACATGAAGGAACCGGCTCTACAGGATGATATTATTGAAGTGATCGGTGCCAGGTCTCACAACCTGAAAAATATCGATATCAACATCCCCAAAAATAAATTGGTAGTGATCACTGGCATCAGTGGCAGCGGAAAGTCATCCCTGGCGTTTGATACCATTTATGCCGAAGGGCATAGAAGATACATGGAAACTTTCGGCACGTATGCCCGTCAATTCATGGGTGAGATGGAACGGCCTGATGTTGACAAGATCACAGGGTTGTCACCTGTGATTTCCATCGAACAGAAGACCACCAACAAGAACCCAAGGTCAACCGTAGGAACAGTAACAGAGGTGTATGATTTTTTTCGCTTGTTGTACGCCAGGGCTGGCGAGGCTTACTCGATGAACACGGGGAAGAAAATGGTCAAGTTTACTGATGAAGAGATCGTCGCAGATCTTTTCAATAAACTACAAGGAAAGAAGATCAGCATACTCGCTCCGTTGGTGAGGGGCAGGAAGGGACATTACAGAGAGTTGTTTGAAGAAACCAGAAAAAAAGGCTTTGTGAAAGTCAGGGTAGATGGTGAGCTCAAAGACCTTGTCCCCAAGATGCAGGTCGATCGCTACAAGGTCCATGACATCGAGGTGGTGATTGATAGGCTGGTGGTTACACCCGAGATGAAGGTCAGGATATCTCAGAGTGTCAATCAGTCGATGACCATGGGGAAAGGGCTGATCTTTATTTTGGACAACGATAAGAACAAGATCATCCAATACAGCAAGAAGTTGATGTGTGCGGACACAGGCTTGTCATACGAAGAGCCATCTCCCAATACTTTTTCTTTCAACTCACCTTATGGAGCGTGCCCTGCCTGTAAAGGGCTCGGCCAGCAACATGCCATCGATCTTGATGCTGTCATTCCCGACAAGACCATTTCAATTGCAGACGGGGCGATCATCCCGTTGGGGGAGTCAAGGGATGGATATTATTACAAGATGATAGAGCAGCTATCAAAAAAGAAAAAATTCAGCCTAAAGGTTCCTGTCAATCAGTTAAATAAACAGCACCTCAATCTCATTCTTTTTGGAAATGAAGAAGGTTTGTTTGAAGATGACTCAAACGATGTTTCTCTTGCAAAAGAAAATGAAGAGTCCTTTGAAGGTATTGCAAGCATGTTGTACAGGTGGTTCACTGATTCATCGAGTGATTCTGTAAGAGAATGGGCCGAAAAATTCATGATGCTCAAGCCCTGTGCAGTTTGTGAAGGCGCCAGGTTAAAATCTGAAAGTCTTTGGTTTCGTGTAGATGGCAAACACATCTCTGAACTTTCAGAAATGAATCTTACACGTTTGCAGGAATGGTTTGTTTCTGTTGAAGATCGTCTGGACTCACGCCAAAACCTCATTGCAAAAGATATTCTCAAAGAGATCAGAAGCAGAATTGGTTTTCTTCTTGATGTCGGACTGGGGTATCTTTCTTTGAACAGGCCGACCCGCTCGCTGAGTGGGGGGGAGTCTCAACGGATCAGATTGGCAACTCAAATTGGTTCTCAATTGCAAGGCATTACTTACATTCTTGATGAACCTTCGATCGGATTGCATCAGCGAGACAATCAGCAGTTGATCGGCGCGTTGCAGAATTTGCGTGATATAGGTAACAGTGTACTTGTGGTGGAGCATGACAAAGACATCATGTTAGCAGCCGATCATCTCATTGATGTTGGTCCGCGTGCTGGCATCCATGGCGGGAGGATTGTTGCTCAGGGCACGCCACAGGAAGTATGCAAGTCGAATTCAGAAACAGCTCTTTATCTCAACAATAAAAGAAGAGTTGAGCTACCTGATGAAAGAAGAAAGGGGACTGGTAATATCATTTCACTCCTTGGTGCGAGTGGAAATAATTTAAAAAAAGTTGATATAGATATTCCATTGGGTACGTTGGTGTTGGTAACAGGCGTTAGTGGCAGTGGGAAGTCTACATTGATCAACGAGACCTTATATCCGATTTTGAGTCAACATTGCTATGGCTCTAAGCTTTTTCCAATGCCTTACAAAAAGATCAAGGGGCTGGAGCATATCGACAAAGTGATCGAGATCGATCAGTCGCCTATTGGCAGAACCCCAAGAAGTAATCCTGCAACCTATTGTAATTTTTTTACTGACATACGACAGTTGTTTGCTTCAATTCCTGAAGCTAAGATACGAGGCTACAATGCAGGAAGATTTTCTTTCAATGTGAAGGCAGGAAGATGTGATGTATGTGAAGGAGGTGGACTCAGGGTGATCGAGATGAATTTCTTGCCGGATGTTTATGTGCACTGTGAGAAGTGTAATGGCAGAAGATACAATAGAGAAACTTTGGAGATTAGATATAAGGGGAAATCGATCAGTGATGTATTGGACATGACTGTAGAGCAGGCTGTTGATTTCTTCCAGCACATACCATATCTCTACAGGAAGATCAAGGTGTTGAAGGAGGTTGGTTTGGGTTATATCACCTTAGGGCAATCGGCCGTAACATTGAGCGGAGGAGAGGCTCAGCGTGTGAAACTAGCAACAGAACTATCTAAAAGAGATACTGGAAAGACATTTTATATTCTTGATGAACCCACGACCGGACTTCATTTTCAAGACATCAATTTGCTGTTGGCCGTGTTGAATAAGCTGGTTGATCGGGGCAATACGGTATTGGTTATCGAACATAACATGGACATGATCAAGGTAGCAGATCACATCATTGATCTTGGTCCTGAAGGTGGTGATGGTGGAGGTACTATTTTGTATCAAGGTGCTCCTGAAGGCTTGCTAAAAGTGAAGACGAGTCACACAGCCAGGTTTTTGAAACAGGAACTTACTTAATATAATAACGGCAGCAAGCATTGTGTTATTAAAAAGTGCTTGGACATTGAATTGCCTTGATTTGGTCTCGGCCAAAGTATTTCAGGTCTCCAATTCTAAAGCTGACCCTTAGGTTTATAGAGTAGTACGAATCATTGTTTCGCTCATTGCCTCTTTGGCTGCCAGGGCCATAATTAATAGGATAGGTTCCTCCATTTTTGAAGGCTGCTTTGTTTGACATTTGAAAGGCGATTTTCGCTTGCTCACTTCCTGGACCAAAGTAATTTTCAAAATCTTGTTGACTGATGTATCTCGTGCTTACATCATCAACATAATCGGTGAATGTTTTTCTTGTGACCACCTCCAGCCCCAGGGCTAGGTTTCTATTTACAAAATACTTAAAGCCAAATCCGTAAGGAATATGAAAATTAGTGAGATTGTATTCTTTTCTGTCAGGGTGATTGGGCATACCCTGTCCCTCCGTCCGTAATGGTTTCAGATCTACCCAAATTGCATTTCCAGCATCATCGATATATTGTGCTTGAGGATTGAATCTAAACACGCCAATTCCAATGAGAAAGTAAGGATGAATATGGTGAAATACCTCATTTGGGTCATACTCAAGTAAAACTGTGGGAAAAAACTCAGCTGCCAGATACAGCTCTCTGATATTGGAGCGGAAATGTTGATTTCTGTTTCTTCTCGCTTCTTCTATGCCCCCTCTTCCATTGATCAAACTATCAGCAGCGCCCACCCTGCCGAAATTAAAAGCCAATTGTATGTTTAATAATTCTGAGGGCCGGTAGGCAACATATAAACCTTCAAGCGATTTGGTCAAGGATATTTGATTGTCTTTGAGAAACGCTCCACCTTTTCCTGCATTTCCACCTAGATCACCAAGAAAATTAGATAGACCGTAGGTGACACCAAATTCCAGTTTGGGCAATTGAGCAGAAACTGAAAGATGAATTGTAGTGATGAATAAGATTATCACACTTGCTTTCAGTATTCTGTATGGTTGTTTTATTATCATTGATTACAATGGTCTGATCATTTTAATATGTGGAATTTCGTCTTCTATATACATTTCACTACATTGTTCAAATCCGAAGCCCTCATAAAATCTTTTTAGGTATAATTGAGCTCCAATTTTAATCGGCCTCTTGCCATAAAGTCTTTCTGTCTCTTCAATCGCTTTTTCCATCAACTCAATACCAACCCCTTTTCTTCTGAACATTGGCGAACTAACCACTCTTCCAATCGAAGGCTCTTCGTAGGCAACACCCGGATCAAGGATCCGTGCGGTTGCTGCCAGCTTGTTTCCAATCCTTCCCTGCAAATGAATTGCCTCTTGATCAAGGTTGTCCATATCCTGAAAAATACAAGACTGCTCAACGACAAAGACCTCTGATCTTAACCTGAGAATATCATAGAGCTCATCCGGACCTAATTCTTTAAAAGGTTTGATACTCCAGATCGTGTTTTCTTCCACAGGGATAGCTTGGTTAAATGTACTAATTAATTGATGTAATATTCAGTGAATAAGCCATAGGTTAGGTTTCAAAAATAGTCTATTTGAGTCGTTACTTGAGGCTTATCTGCCGTTAAAATATTTAAATTTGTCATAAACTATATAGCACCTCAAAGCAACATATTATCAAATCCGATTGAGTACCTCAAAGGTGTGGGGCCTTTGCGTGCAGATATGCTCAAAAAGGAGCTTCAGATCTTCACTTTTGAAGACCTGCTAAATCATTTTCCATACAGACATCTCGACAGGACGCAGGTACAGCTGATCGGGCAGCTGCATTCTTCAATGGACCATGTTCAGGTCAAGGGCATATTGATATCGATGGAGGTTGTTGGTGAAAGAAGGGGGAGGCGGCTGGTGGCACAATTGAGGGACCGGACCGGGATCATTGAGATGACCTGGTTTCAGGGTATACAATGGGTACAAAAATCACTTGTATTAGGAGGTGAGTATCTTGTTTTTGGTCGCCTTGCATTCTTTCTTGGTAAGCCCCAATTGAATCATCCCGAGATCGAATCCGTCAGAGAACAAGCAGGCACTACCAAAAATTTTCTTGAACCTGTTTATTCTGTTACAGAAAAACTCAAGGCAAGAGGATTGAATGGAAGGGCTTTAGGGAAATTGACGCAACAACTTTTTTTGATAGTAGGAGAGAAAGATCTTCCAGAGATGTTGCCGCCATCGATCATTGCGTCAGAAGGTTTTATCTCAAGATGGAAAGCATTTTCTTGCATGCATTTTCCTCCTTCTCAAGAGATAAGGGAGGAGGCCATCAGAAGACTGAAATTTGAAGAGTTTTTTATAGCCCAGCTTAGATTGGGATTGTTACGATCGTCCAGACACAGGTTTTCAAAAGGGCATATTTTTTCAAAAGTTGGCGACCATTTCAATACTTTTTTTCATGAACATCTTCCTTTCCCACTTACAGGTGCACAGAAACGGGTCTTGAAGGAATTGCGACAGGATACCTCAACAGGAAAACAAATGAACAGGCTGTTGCAAGGTGATGTGGGAAGTGGTAAAACGATCGTTGCGTTGATGATGATGCTCATTGCCCTGGACAACGGTTTCCAGGCCTGCATCATGGCCCCTACCGAAATACTTGCAAAACAACATGCAGATAATTTTAGTGCACTGCTGTCTCCTATGGGAATTGAAGTAGTGTTGCTGACAGGTTCAGTGAAGACGGCTGAAAAAAAGAAAATATTGGAATCTGTCAAAAGTGGAGAAGTAAGCATCATAGTAGGCACTCACGCCCTGATCGAGGAGACAGTGCAGTTTCAAAACCTTGGGCTGGCTGTCATTGATGAGCAGCATAAGTTTGGTGTGGCTCAACGTGCAAAGCTTTGGCAAAAAAATACCATACCACCCCATATGTTGGTCATGACAGCCACTCCTATTCCACGTACACTTGCCATGACTGCCTATGGCGATCTTGATTACAGTGTGATCGATGAGCTCCCCCCTGGCAGAACACCAATATTGACGGTTCACAGGCTTGATGATGCACGACCTCAGGTCATGGAGTTCGTGAAATCGGAGATTGCATTAGGCCGCCAGATATATTTCATTTTCCCTTTGATTGAAGAGAGTGAGAAGCTGCAATATGAAGATCTCATGAAAGGCTATGAAAATGTGAAAGCCTGGTTCCCTGAACCAACCTATTGGATAAGCCTTGTTCATGGGCGAATGACAGCCGAGCAAAAGAATGTCAACATGAACCGGTTTCTTAATAAGGAAACACAGATCATGCTCGGTACTACAGTGATTGAAGTGGGCGTGAATGTTCCCAATGCAACCGTCATGGTGATTGAAAGTGCAGAAAAATTCGGTCTAAGCCAGCTACATCAACTACGTGGACGAGTAGGGAGGGGCAGCGAGAAGAGTTATTGTATACTTCTTTCCGGCAATCAGATCGGTCGAGATGCAAAAGACAGACTCTCCGTAATGTGCTCAACCAACGATGGATTTAAAATTGCTGAAAAAGATCTTGAGCTTCGTGGTCCGGGTGACATCCAAGGAACCAGACAAAGTGGAGCCCTTGATTTCAAGTTGGCAGATATTGTTCAAGACAGATCACTATTGGAAAAATCAAAGCAATATGCTGAGCAGCTGCTACATAAGGATCCTGATTTTAAAACGAATGAAAACTCATCTTTGAAGGAATTTTTACGCCTGGAAAAGGGATTTACAACCTGGGGTAAGATATCTTGAACAATTAACAAGTTGTATAGCTTTAAATCCCTACTTTAGTTTTAACTAAAGCAATGAAAAACCGGATTTTTATATTATTCGCCTTTCTTTTTTCAATGCGTTTAGGCACTGCTTTTTCGCAGTCTTA
>JBKCFW010000113.1:0-16092 GCA_046303675.1 bacterium | reverse complement strand
CCCTTGTCCCCTGTCCCTCGTACCTGCCTGCCGGCAGGCAGGCTATGCTCCTGAGAACTGCTCCAGGAACCTGACATCATTTTCACTGAACAGCCTTATGTCTGTGATACCATATTTTAGCAACGCAGGTCTTTCAACGCCCATTCCAAACGCAAAACCTGTATACTTCTCAGGATCGATGCCACAATTTGAAAGCACATTAGGATGAACCATGCCACAACCTAGGATCTCAAGCCACCCGGTGCGTTTGCACACTGCGCAACCATCACCCTTGCACAACATACAACTGATGTCCATCTCTGCACTGGGTTCTGTGAATGGGAAATAACTGGGTCTGAACCTGACCTTCACATCTTCCCCAAACATTTCTTTCACAAAGAAATACAGGGTCTGCTTCAGATCAGCAAAAGAAACGTTTTCATCAATGTATAATCCTTCCACCTGATGGAAAAAACAATGTGATCGGGCGCTGATGGTTTCATTTCTGTATACGCGACCCGGACAAATAATTCTGATAGGCAACTGCTTCTTCTCCATCTCCCTAATCTGAACATTGCTGGTGTGCGTACGCAGCAAAATCGCAGGATCGGTTGATAAATAAAAAGTGTCTTGCATATCCCTGGCGGGGTGATGCTCATCAAGATTCAGCGCAGTGAAATTGTGCCAGTCGTCTTCAATCTCAGGACCTTCGGCTACAGTAAACGAAAGACGTTGGAAAATATTGACGATCTGATTTTTCATCAGTGTCACAGGATGCCTGCTACCTGTAGGCATGGGCGAACCCGGCAATGAACTGTCGATGCTCACCCTAGCGCCCGCACCAAGTTGTCCGATCCGCTCCTTCTCAGACTCAAACTTTTCTTCTGCAAGGTTCTTGAAGCTGTTCATGATCTGACCAAATTCCTTTTTCTGGTCAACCGGCACATTCTTCATATCCCCCATCATCGCCTTCACCAATCCCTTGACACCAAGAAACTTGATCCTGAATTGTTCCAGCGTATCGGCATCCGATGCAGTGAAAGATGAGATCTCTTCACTGTAGACATTGATCTGTTTGAGCATTTCTTCCATGGTGCGAAGATAACGAATCAAGGGCTCACAAGCGATCATACCGCAATGCAGATTTTATATTTACGGAAAGAAATTATCGTCAGTTTATACTAGGTTTGCCTAAATATCGCGTATGTCTTTGTACAATCTGACCGATTTTCTTGACCCCGTACATATTGCACAAATTTCTGAGGACGCCGACCTAAAAGAGGGTCAGCTGGGAAGATCGATCGCAATCTTTGAAAACGAATTTCCGGATCTGACGGACATAGATGTTATCATCGCGGGGTGCAATGAGCTAAGAGGTGATGGCAATCAATCGGGAGAGCTAGCAGAAGTAGATATTATAAGAAAGGAACTTTATGCGCTATACTATTGGCACAAAGGGGTGAAGATTGCAGACATAGGAAATATCCGAACAGGTAAATCACTTTCAGATACCTATGCTGCGATAAAAACTGTTGCTGAAGAGCTCATTCGCAATGGGAAAACCTTTATCCTGCTCGGCGGGTCACACGATTTGTCCATGGCGATCTATGACGCATACCGTGCCATGAACAAGATCATTGAAGTGACAGGGGTAGATGCCTATATTGATCTTTCGATAGACAACCCCTTCAAGTCAAGAAACTTCTTAATGGAAATGCTCACCGGTGAACCAAATTTCATCAGGCATTATAATCATATAGGATTTCAAAGCTATTACGTGCATCCGCATATGCTGGAGACGATGGATAAGCTGCGATTCGACTGCTACAGACTTGGAAAGGTGAAAGAGAACATTGAAGAAGTAGAGCCTGCCATCCGCAGCAGTGATTTTTTAAGTTTTGACATCGCAGCACTTGGATCTGCTACATTCTGGGAAGGAAGCAGTCCGAATGGTTTCAACGGAGAAGAAGCTTGCACGTTGATGCGCTATGCTGGAATGAATGCGGGCATGAAAGCCGTTGGCATCTTTGGCTATAATAAAAAAACGGACCCCACCAATAACCTTGCCAAGCAGATCTCTCAAATGTTATGGTATTATATCGATGGTGTTCAGTTCGGAAGAACAGAAGCAGCGTTAGAGGATAAAGACATGTTTGTAGAATGCCATATCGCGTTTGCTGCCGTTGAAACAACATTCATCCAAAGCAGAAAGACCGGAAGGTGGTGGATGAAAATGCCTGATGGCAAATACGTTCCCTGCTCGTACAATGACTTCACCCAGGCTGGCAATAATGAACTACCCGAACGTTGGCTCAGGCTCCAGGAAAGGAGTTGATCGAAATGAATCCAGACACACAATGATGCATAAAATATTTTACGTTTATCTACTTGCCGTAACATGCCTGCTGAGTGCATGCTCCACTCAACAGAGGATCATAAAAAAAGCATCATATTCATTAATTAATGACCCCGCACTAAAGGAAGCACATGTTGGAATACTTATCCAGGATGCCGACAAATCAACTCCCCAATACAGCTATCAATCCAAAAAACTATTCACGCCGGCCAGCAATGTAAAGATCATCAGCTGCTATGCAGCGATGAAATATCTGCCAGAACAACTTCCTGCAGCAATCGTCACTGATATTGATACGGCAGTGATCATTACTCCTACAGGAGATCCAACATTTCTTCATCCCGATTTTCA
Organism: bacterium; assembly: GCA_046303675.1. GTDB lineage: Bacteria > Bacteroidota > Bacteroidia > Chitinophagales > Chitinophagaceae > Pollutibacter. Next base: position 13,406 of record JBKCFW010000113.1, on the reverse strand, counting down.
AATCCACCCGCTTTTTGAAAAACTCAGGTCGATCAACAAACCAATGTATATTGTTGATCAGAACTGGAATAGTCCGTCGCTCGGACCAGGTTGGAGTTGGGATGATTACAACTATCACTACATGGCGGAACGGAGTGCCTTCCCCATTTATGGCAACCTGATCAAATGGTTTCAGGAAAAATCAAAAAAAGAAAATCCCAGCCATCCGGGAGATACCACCGATATCTTCGTATACTCCATTCCTGATGTAACATGGCCTGTGAATTTTGGGAAGCCCGGAAAGAAATTCAGCGTAGAAAGGGATATGCACCAAAATAAATTCACCATTTATGAAGGAGAGCAGTCTTCTGCGTCATCATCCATTCCGTTTATTACAAATAGAATTGAAACTGCACTCGTTTTGCTCAGGGATACTCTGCACAAAGATATCATCAAAGCAGAAAATGATATTTTATCGAACGCAACTGAAAAGAAAAAAGAGACCATCTATTCGCAGTCGACTGATTCACTACTTAAAAAGATGATGTACCGCAGTGATAATTTTTATGCTGACCAGTCACTGGAAATGGTGAGTCAGCTTACGCTACAAAAAATGGATGAATCTGCTATCATCAAACATCTTTTATCGAATGATCTTTCAGGCATCTCAACATCAGTGACATGGGTAGATGGAAGCGGACTCAGCAGGTACAATCAGTTTAGTCCGGCCGACATGGTGTTTGTCCTGAATAAACTGAAAACCGAATTCCCCTGGGAAACGATCTCTAACATTTTCCCAATAGTTGGCACCGGAAACAGTTCATCAACAAGCGGCAACATCATCTACGCCAAATCCGGATCAATGCGCGGTATTTATTGCCTTAGCGGATATGTCTTCACAAAAAAGAAAAAATGGCTAAGCTTTTCAATCATGATCAATGATCATGCATCAACAGCATCTGAATTGAGGAGGAAGGTGGTGGGGGTGTTGGAGGATCTATAGTGACGAGGGACAAGGGACAGGGGACAAGGAAATACAAGTGACGAGGGACAAGGGACGAGAAAATACAAGGGACAAGGGACAGGGGACAAGGGACAAGGAAATACAAGTGACGAGGGACAAGGGACGAGAAAATACAAGGGACGAGGGACAGGGGACAAGGAAATGCAATTCAACTAACTCGAGTTTCTAAACTTTGACAAAATATTTGGCTGTTTCACTCGTCCCCTGTCCCTTGTCCCTCGTCCCTGCCTGCCGATAGGCAGGCATCACAGTCCAAACACCCCATTCAAATAATCCTTCTTAACCTCTACAAACAAAGGCTTCCCGTCAAAATGGGTCGATGATTGTTTACATTTTGAAAGCTTATGAACAAGATCGATCATCTCATCAGCAGTAAGTTTCTTGCCAGCTTTTATTGCATGTTTCCGGGCGAGGGTCTTTGAAATTTTTTCCTGGTATGATCTGTGCAAAGATGATGATGCGTCTTTCACGTCTTCTATGATCATTTCAATAACCGAAAGATCATTGTCGGATGGATAGTCTGCCGGACTACCCTGCAATAAGTATGTATTTGGACCAAACGGCTCTAGCTGGTATCCCATCTTCAACAGATCAGGGAGCAATTGCTCAACAACCTGCATGTCGGCAGGAGAAATATTGATGGCAACAGGGAATAAATTTTGTTGCACCGCAATACCCTTTCCCTCCCAGGCTGTATTGAATTGTTCAAACAATATCTGCTGATGAGCCAGCTGCTGATGCAGTAGCGTGAACCCTTTTTGCTGCTCAAACACAATATAAGTGAGATTGAATTGTGCAATTGTTCCACCCTCATCAAGATGTAATGCACTGTTGGTAGGTGTGTTGAACTGACCATCAGCATTGAATGCGGACAAGGTAGATTGTTGCTCGGACTTTTGTTGTGGATTCGTTTCAAAAAAATCCTTCCAATCCTTCAGATTGCTTGATGACTCGATTCGGTGTGCCTGATGTTGGTCGACAAAACTTTTGAACAGACCTCCAGACCTTGTTTCATCCTGCTTTGAATGGGTGAATGGTTTTGAAACCGCATCAAGTTGCTGAATAGAGGCATCCAACCCAAAATCGATGGCTGGCGCGATACTAAATTGCGCCAATGCATGCCTGATGGCTGATTTGACAAAAGCATAAACGATCTTATCATCTTCAAACTTGATCTCTTGCTTCGTGGGATGCACATTGATGTCGAGATGCACCGGATCGATATCGAGAAAGATCGCAAAAAACGGAAAGCTGCCATCCGGTATAAGCGCTTCATAAGCACTAACAACAGCATGGTTTAGATAAGCACTTTTTACGAAACGGTTGTTGACAAACAGGTACTGATCACCTCTTGTTTTCTTTGCTGTATCGGGCTTTCCTATGAATCCTTTGATGTCAAGATAGTCGGTCTTCTCATCCACCTGAACAAGCTTGGTGGAATAACTGCTTCCCATTAACTGAACAATACGTTGCTTTAACGAACCCTTTTCAAGGTGAAACACTTCTTGTCCATTGTTGGTGAACGAGAAAAAGATCTCTGGAAACGCCAATGCCACACGAATGAACTCATCTGTGATATGACGCTGTTCAACAACATTACTCTTTAAGAAATTCCTCCTTGCAGGCACATTGAAGAACAGGTTTTTCATGGTGATGGATGTGCCCACTGGACAACTGCAAGGCTCCTGACGAAGCACTTTGCTGTTTTCAATTTCAATCTCTGTACCCAGTTCATCATCCGGACGCCTCGTTTTCATGATCACCTGCGCCACGGATGCAATTGATGCAAGGGCCTCACCACGAAAACCCATTGTTCTTATACTAAACAGATCTTCGATCGTTGATATCTTTGAAGTAGCATGACGCTCAAAACAATTCCTCGCGTCGGTCTCTGTCATCCCCTTCCCGTTATCGATCACCTGGACGGATGATTTGCCTGCTTCCGTGATGACCAACCTGATCTCTGTAGCACCTGCATCAACAGCATTCTCCAAGAGTTCTTTTACAGCACTTGCAGGTCGTTGCACTACTTCTCCCGCAGCAATTTGATTTGCTATATGCGGAGGCAACAGATTGATTTGATCAGGCATTAATGAATATGGTTATAATGAGACTCGGTTAATGAATGGTTTAGCTTGTGTGATGCAGGCTGAAAAGATCATGATACAACAATCCGAAAAGCAGCGCCATCGAATCGTACGCATTAGGAGTATTTTCATAACTTTCAACTTGAAATACACCTCCTAAAACCTTCAATCTGAACACAAAGTTAACAAAACATCCCTGCATGAAATTGAGAAAATCATCGCTCATTGTAATGTTTTTACTGATTTCTGTAATGGTTTATGCACAAAAACCATCCAGGTGGGCAGACAGTGTGTTAAAAACATTAAGCGATGAAGAAAAGATCGCTCAATTGATCATGGTAAGGCTTTCGTCGATCGACACCAGGAGCAGGACCGTAACATTTTATGACTCCACGGTAGAGCGTGATATACGGAAATATAACATCGGCGGAATATGCTTGTTCCAAGGTAATCCTTACAAACAGGCGTCTTTGGTCAACTATTTTCAATCCATCGCCAAAACACCTATCCTGTTTGCCATTGATGGTGAAAATGGTGTGGGAATGCGGCTTGATAGTGTACCCGGACTACCAAGGATGATGATGCTGGGTGCAGTGCGTGATCCCAAATTGGTTTACCGTTACGGCGAATGGGTGGCAGAGCAATGTAAACAGCTGGGCATACAAGTAAACTTTGCACCTGTTGCAGACATCAACAACAACCCCAACAATCCGGTGATCAACGATCGTTCTTTTGGAGAGAATAAACACAAGGTAGCTGAGCTGGCGGTACAATACATGCTAGGCATGAAAAACAGGGGGATAATGGGTAGTGCAAAACATTTTCCGGGGCATGGAGATGTTGAAGTAGACTCACACCTGGCTCTTCCGATCATCAATAAATCAAAAGAAGGCCTTGACAGTCTTGAGTTGTACCCGTTTAAAAAATTATTTGAAGCAGGAATTGGCAGCGCCATGGTGGCGCATCTGTTCATCCCATCGATCGACAGCAGCGCAAACCGCGCAACATCCATTTCAATGCAAAACGTAACTGGTCTGCTAAAAGGGGAACTGCAATTCAAAGGACTCACCTTCACCGATGCGCTGGAAATGAAGGGCGTTGCGGATGCCTTTCCCAATGGCGAAGCTGCAATTGAATCACTAATTGCCGGGAATGATATGCTTTGTCTGCCTGGTGATGTGGAAACAGTTATCAATAAAGTAACAGAGGCGATCGATCAGGAACGCATTACATGGAAACAGATCAATGAGCATGTGATCAACGTGTTGGAAGCAAAATACCAATCAGGGTTGTCGGCCTGGAAGCCAGTCCAAACTGATGACCTCGTAAACCGGTTGAATGAAAAGACCGATTCATTTAAAAAAGAGATCGCTCAACAGGCTATCACCTTGGCGAAATATAATGATCCTTCATCATTTCCCTTATCGGCAGACCTTACAGGAAAATATGCGGTGGTTGATATTGGGAAAAATAGAAATTCGGTTTTTTCATCCGCCATGAGAAAATCATTCAATGCTGATGTATTTGCATTTGACAACACCCAGCCTGTGGAAGCCGTTGATAGCCTGATGAAAATTATTGATGGCAGGTATGAGAAGATCATCATTGCACTGCATGAGATCCCAAGATTCCCCGCCAATAATTTCAACCTCAGCTCATCGATGGTACTGCTGGTAAACAAAGTGGCTGCGAGCATCGGTTCAACTGTTGTTGTTTTTGGAAATCCATATTCAGCCAAGAATTTTTGCGATGCGAATAACTTGCTTATCTGTTATGATGATGACCCCATCACTCAGGAAACAGCAGCAAGCATGCTCAGAGGAGAGATCTCACCACAAGGGCAATTGCCCGTGACGGTTTGTTCTACAATGAAAGCAGGAACCGGTTACGCAACTGCACTGATCAAAGAAACACAAGGTTTAAAACCTTTAACACAATCAAAGATCGATTCCATCATCAACGATGCTATCAAACAAAAGGCAAGTCCGGGCATGGCACTGCTTGTATTAAAGGATGGAAAGGTGGCATATGAAAAGACATACGGACAAATGAGTTACAGCAAGAATGAAAAAGTAACTCAGGAATCTGTCTATGATCTTGCTTCGGTAACAAAGATCTGCGCCACCACACTCTCCATCATGAAGTTGTATGATGAGAAAAAAATTGAGCTTGACAAGACGCTGGGAGATTATCTGCCCTGGGTCAAGGGAAGCGACAAACAAAAATTGAGCATAAGAGATATACTGCTGCACCAGGCAGGATTAAAAGCCTTTATCCCATTTTATAAAGAGATATCAGACAGCATTACGAAAAAAGCATTGCCAGGTTACTTCAGTAAAACAAATGACATTACGTACAGCATAAAAGTAGATGACTCTCTATACATGAAAACGGATTGGAGAGATACGATGATAACTAGGATATTGAGTTCTCCGCTGGAGAAAACAAAAAAATACATATACAGCGATAACGATTTTATACTCCTAGGAGAAATCGTGAAGCATGTTTCTGGTCAATCGCTTGAACAGTATGTCTATAAGAATTTTTACAGACCACTGGGATTAAGCAGCATCGGATTTAACCCCACAAACTTTATTGATAAGAAAATAATAGCACCGACCGAAGAGGATCCTTATTTCAGAGAAAGGTTGGTCAGGGGTTATGTACACGATCCAGGAGCAGCCATGTTAGGTGGGATCGCAGGCCATGCTGGGCTATTCAGCAATGCATATGATATTGCGGTACTGATGCAACTGCTGATGAATAAAGGCGAGATGAACGGCAAGAGATACATTGCCGCATCAACGATCGATCTTTTCACATCCTATCAAAGTAACATTAGCAGAAGAGGATTGGGTTTTGATAAACCCGAGAAAGACAATGCCAAAAGAAAGGAGCCCTACCCCGCAATCAATGTGTCGCCTTCGACATTCGGACACACAGGATTTACAGGTACTTGTGCATGGGCAGACCCGGAGCATAAGATCGTTTTTATTCTACTCGCGAACCGCGTGCACCCTACTGCCAAAAATTTATTCGGGAACCTGAATGTAAGGGGTAAGGTGATGGAGGAGGTTTGGAAATACATAGGGAAAGGGGACGAGTAATACAAGGGACGGGGAACGAGGGACGAGGGACTAGGGAAACAGCCAGAAATAAATTATAAATCAATGAATAAATTATACAAAGCTTATCTGGTTGAATGACTACTTGAAACTGGCTGTATGACTTGTCCCTCGTCCCTTGTCCCTCGTCCCTGCAGTTTCTACAACATATTCAACTGCGTTCTCACCAATGCTTTAGTAGCCACCCATGCTTTGTGATAATTGTTGATGCGAATACGTTCTTCAAGGATTCGCTGTGGCTCAACGGCCTTGATCTTTTTAAAAAGACTTAAATAATATTTGTAAGCAAGGTATACGCCGAATCTCGCTTTCAATGGAAGTTGCAATATCGCGTTGTACGCATCACTGAAATCTTTTGCGATATCTTCCTCAATACTGTTCTTCATCTCATCAGTAAAGGCATTGAAGTCAACACCAGGAAAATACACCCTGTTCAACTGCTGATAATCAGCTTTTACGTCACGCAGAAAATTCACCTTTTGAAATGCAGCGCCGAGCGACTGAGCGCCGGGACGAAGTTTTTCATATTGAGCCTGATCTCCATTACAAAATACATACAGGCACATAAGTCCAACCACTTCTGCACTTCCATAAATATACTCAGCATATCCATTGGCATCATACTGTGCCTTCTCAAGATCGAATTCCATGCTTTTGAAGAATGCTTCAATTAAAGCAAGATCGATATTGTAACGGTTGACCGTGATCTGAAAGCTGTGCAGAATAGGATTCAAGCTGATCCCCCGCTTAATTGATTCATAGGTCTCAGCCTTGAACTCAGCCAACAGCAAAGACTTGTCATGATCATGAAACGTATCAACGATCTCATCAGCAAAACGGACGAATCCATAGATATCATAGATCGGGCCTTGAAGGTCACGATGCAATAGTTTTATAGCACTGCTAAAGGAGGTGCTGTAGCGTTGTGTGGTGACTCGACTGCATTCGTGTGAAACATCATGAAAAATAGAGATCATATACTTGAAGATAAATAAATTTAAGCTGAAGCGTGCATGATGCCTTCATTTAGGCACCGATACTACTATTAATTAATTTTGCGACAACTTCGCCACTGATCAAACTTGGAGGAACACCCGGACCTGGAACAGTCAGCTGCCCTGTGTAATACAAGTTTTTCACCTTTTTACTCACGCACGACGGTTTTAAAACAGCTGTTTGCATTAAAGTGTTCGCCAATCCGTATGCATTTCCTTTGAATGCATTGTAATCCCCCACAAAATCGGAATAAGAATATGCGCGTTTGTATATAACATGCTTTCTGATATCCACCCCTGTTCTTTCTTGCAAGCGATCAGACAGAATTTCAAAATAACGATCTCTGACTTCCTCGGTATCGCTATCAAGTCCGGCAGCTATCGGTATCAGGAAAAAAAGATTTTCACCACCATCCGGAGCCTGACTCTGATCTGTAACAGATGTTGCACTCAAATAAAATAAGGGCTTTTGCGGCCAGGCCGGTGAAGTATAGATCTCAGCTGCATGTTCAGCAAAAGGCACATCAAAGAAAAGCGAGTGGTGATGCAGTCCCGGTATTTTTGTGTTGATGCCAACGTAATAAATCAATGAACCGGGAGCCATTACACGTTTATCCCAATAAGCATCCGAATAAGCACGGTATGGTTTGGGCAGTAATTTTGTTTCAATGAAATGATAGTCTGCAGCACCTACGATCACATCACCTGAGATTGTTTGTCCATCATGTGTTGTCACCGATTTCGCAACACCTTCTTCTATATTGATGGATGTTACTGTGTGATTGAAATGAAATTGTACTCCCCGTTCAACAGCAAGCTTGTGCATCCCCTCAACGATCTTGTACATACCACCACGAGGAAACCAAGTACCAAGTTTTACATCAGCATAATTCATCAGGCTGTATAGTGCAGGTGTATTCTCGGGTAATGCTCCAAGAAACAATACTGGGAACTCCATCATTTGACGAAGTTTTGGATGCTTAAAATATTTCCCGATATGCGCTTTGATGTTGTTGAACACATCGAGCCTGAACAAGCCTGCGATCAACTCCTTATCCAAAAATTCCAACAATGATTGTCCGGGTTTAAACACCAGCTTGTGCACGCCCACTCTGTATTTATACTCAGCTTCACGCATGAAAGCATCAAGCTTCTCTCCCGATCCCGGCTCTAACTGATCGAACATTTTTTTCAATTCCTCATAGTTCGCCGGAACATCCATGTGATCCTCTTCCCAATAAATTCTGTATGATGGATCCAGTCTGATCAATTCATAGTAATCAGCAACTTTCCGACCGAAGCTGGAGAAGTACCTTTCAAAGATATCTGGCATCCAGTACCAGCTCGGACCCATATCAAATGTGTATCCGTTGGTCTTAAAGTGACGGGCTCTTCCACCCGGTTGGTCGTGCTTTTCTATCACATGCACCTCCCATCCAAATGAGGACAAAAAGGTTGCAGCGGACAGACCTGCAAATCCGCTTCCAATAATTACCGCTTTTTTTGACACAGTGGGAAGTTAAACTAAAACTTGCTGATTTGGTTTTTCAACAATCTTCTTGCAAAGTGAATTCGACTCTTGATGGTTCCAAGAGGTTCGTTCAACATATCAGCAATTTCATGGTATTTATATCCTTCAAAATATAACACGAAAGGTTGCTTGAATATGGTTGGCAATTCATGAATGGCTTTGTTGATGTCTTTCATCATCATACTCGTCTCTGCATTGTTTGGAACAGCAGATTGATTGTGATCCAGCAGGAATTCATTTGGACTGTTATCGAAAATGGTATTCTGCTTTGACTTACGACGATAATTGTTGATGAAGATGTTGCGCATGATGGTGTACAACCATGCTTTGATGTTGGTGCCTACACTATATTTATCCTGGTTCGAGAGTGCCCTGAACATAGTCTCTTGCAACAAGTCTTTAGCTGTCTCCTGATCCTTTGTCAATGTCACTGCAAATGGCCTTAGATACTCTGAGTTCTGAAGGAGCAGCTGGTTGAATTCTTGTGTAGACATATACTTTTTGTTTAATTATATATATATCAAATCTAAACAAAAAAATATTGGCTACAAAGAATTCTGTTTAATTTTTTGCTGATTTTTTTAAACGACAGTAACTAATTGTAATACAATGGTTTACACAAGCTCTGTGATGAATTCTGTAACCTCTTGGAGAGATTTCTTGAAATGAACTTGGGGGGGGATCTTCTTCTCGTAGGTGGCTGCGAGACGGCCTGAGATAATGAGTGGCACTGTTCCGAAGCGTTTAAGAGATTGATGAATGAATTTATCAAAATTAAACACGCTGGACACTGAAGTGAGGTGGGTATAGATAAAATCAGGTGTTTTGTGCTTCACAACGTATTCAACATCTTCCAACGGAACATTTGCTCCAAGGTAAAGGACATGAAGGCCGCGGCTTTTTAACAAGTATTGTATAAAAAGTAGACCGAGCTCATGATATTCACCTTCAGGAAGAAAAAGCAGTCCAGTTTTTTTCAACTGGAATATTGGATTCACCGCTTCTGTTCCAACAATCAATTTTTGTCTGATGATATTTGATACCAGGTGCTCCTGAGCGGGATTGATATGCCCTGTGATCCATAGTACACCGATCCTTTCCATAAATGCGAAGATGATCTGATGTATGGTTTTTTCAATCCCTTTCGCCGCAATTTGATCTTCCAGGGTATCTTCGAAACCCTCGAGATCCATGTCTACCATGCACTGTATCAATGAGTTGACAACGCGTTCTTGTTGCGCCTGGGAATTATTAATGGTCAACAGTTTGGTTTTGATCTCATCAGACGACATTTTGTCGATATGAGAGATCTTGAAACCATATTTATTAAGAAGGGCAATGTTGAGGATCTTTTTTAACTCCTCATTATTATAATACCTGATGTTTGTGTCGGTTCTCTGTGGCTTCAAAAAACCATAACGCTGCTCCCATATGCGGATGGTATGGGCTTTTATTCCAGTCAAATTCTCCAGATCCTTGATTGTAAATGCGTTCATCGAGCTAATAACACGGATTTTGGTGAATTGTTTAGCACAATTTTCAAGGGGATAAATATGGAAAATTGATGCTTCAATTCAGTTTCTCCAAAACGCGAAAAAGTGCTTTGGTCAGTTTTAGCTGCTTGAGGGCTTCAAGATGACGTTCGTGATGCAGGTCAGTTCCTAAAACATCGATCATACCTTCCTTCGCCAGCCGCTCAGCAAAGCTCAATACCTCTTTCCCATAATAGCCTGAGAAAGACAACAAATTGGATTGAAACAGGCAGCCGGTATTTTTTATTTCTTCAACACCACGTTTATTATGTTGATAAAAACCATATCGCTCAGGATGTGCCAGTATGGGTTGATATCCCTGCATCTGCATTTCAAAGATCACCTCTTTCAATTGAATGGGAGGTTCGATAAAGGAGATTTCAATGAGTACTAAATTATCCCTTACAGTAAGTAGTGGTGTTTTGGTGTGAAGTAATGCTTCAAAGTGAGCGTCAACCAGATACTCAGCAGCAGGTCTTACAGAACAGTCAATCCCTGCAGATTTGAGTGCAATCGTCAGTCGCTCATGTGCAGAAAGAATAGTTTCTGTATTGTTCCGCCATATGTCTTCCATGACATGAGGTGTGCCGGTGAATTCTTCAAACCCTAGATCGATCAGTCCTTTTACAAGCATTAATGATGTCTGTTCATCTGGTGCGCCATCATCAATTCCGGGAAGGATGTGTGAGTGAACATCAACTTTCAGCTCGTGAAATGGGAACTCAGGAGTGGTGTTTCGCTTTAAGAAAGAAAACATTGGTAAAATGGTTCATAGGTTTTTACGCTTGTACAAAAAAAGTAAACGGTGTTCAGCTGTTACTAGAAGAAGAATAGTCGGAATATACTTTCTTGATCCCCTCTTTCAACGCAATGCTGTATTTCCATCCAATATCGGTCAGTCGAGAAACTTCCAACAATTTTCTTGGTGTGCCATCAGGCTTTGTATGATCATACACTATACTGCCTGTGTACCCCACTATCTCTTTTATCAGCAATGCAAGATCGGCAATGGTGATATCATCGCCAGTACCGATGTTGATCAATCCAGCTTCATTGTAGGAGCGCATTAAAAATAGACAGGCATCTGCAAGATCATCTACGTGCATGAACTCTCTGCGAGGCTCTCCCGTTCCCCAAACAGTCACGGCAGGTTCCTGGTTTTGTTTTGCCTCATGAAATTTTCTGATCAAGGTAGGAAGCACATGGGCATTTTGTAAATCGTAATTGTCATTCGGACCATAGAGGTTTGCAGGCATGACAGAAATAAAATTGCAGTTGTACTGTGCCCGATAAGCATCACAAAGTTTAATGCCTGCAATTTTCGCTATTGCATAAGGTTCATTCGTATGCTCAAGTTTCCCACTCAAAAGGTATTCTTCCTTCAATGGTTGAGGAGCGAGTTTCGGATAAACACAAGATGAACCCAAAAACATCAGCTTATTCACTGCTGTGGCATATGCTGAGTGGATCACATTGCTTTGGATCATCAAATTGTCATAGAGAAAATCTGCGCGGTAAGTATCATTTGCCTTGATGCCACCAACTTTTGCAGCAGCCAGAAAAACATATTCAGGGCGTTCAGTTTCAAAAAATTCATTCACCCTTTCCTGGATGCGCAAATCAAGCTCCTGTGAGGTTCTCGTCATGATATTGCTAAAGCCTTCTTTTTCAAGTCGCCTAACAATAGCCGAACCAACCATTCCCCGATGACCCGCTACATATATTTTTGAATATTGATTCATTTCAAGTTTACAATTTCTCTGCTATTCATGTTGATGATTCACATTGAAACCTGAATCCTTTAATAATTTCTCACGTTTGAACAATTGGATGTCGCTTCCCACCATGTCTTTCACAAGCATTGACAAATTGTATTTCGGTTTCCATCCAAGTTTTGTATTGGCTTTTGTTGGGTCACCAATCAGCAGATCAACTTCAGTTGGTCTGAAATATCCCGGATCAACAGCAACAACTTCTTTTCCTTTTTCAACAGGAAATTCCGGGTTGGTTGAAGATACCACATACCCTTTTTCATTCACGCCCTCTCCCCTGAAATCCAGTTCAACACCAACCTCAGCGAAAGCCATTCTTACAAAATCGCGCACGGCTGTAGTAATTCCAGTTGCAATCACAAAATCTTCTGCCACCTGCTGCTGAAGTATCAACCACATGGCTTCAACATAGTCTTTTGCATGTCCCCAGTCACGCTGTGCATCAAGGTTCCCCAGATATATCTTTTCCTGCATGCCCAATGCGATCTTTGCCACACCACGTGTTATTTTACGGGTAACAAAGGTTTCTCCCCTGACCGGACTCTCATGATTAAACAGAATTCCGTTTGCGGCAAACATGCCATACGCCTCTCTATAGTTAACAGTGATCCAATATGCGTATAGTTTAGCTACACCGTAAGGAGAACGTGGATAGAAAGGGGTTGTTTCTTTTTGAGGAACTTCCTGTACAAGACCATAGAGTTCAGATGTGGAAGCCTGATAGATCTTTGTTTTTTTTGTCAGTCCGAGTAAACGAACCGCTTCAAGTATGCGCAATGTACCTACTCCATCAGCATTCGCGGTGTATTCTGGAGTATCAAAACTCACTTTAACATGACTCATTGCAGCGAGGTTATAAATCTCGTCGGGTTGTGTTTCCTGAATGATCCGTATAAGGTTGGTTGAATCAGTTAGATCACCATAATGCAAGGTGAGCTTAACATTTTTTTCATGCTGATCCTGATACAGGTGATCAATGCGACTGGTATTGAACAGGGACGAACGCCTTTTGATACCATGAACTGTATATCCCTTACTTAACAATAATTCTGTAAGATAGGCTCCGTCTTGTCCATTTACGCCTGTAATTAATGCAACTTTACTCATAGGTCATGAATTGTTTGATCTTGCTTAGGGGCTTTAAAATTAATGTAAAAAAATCAGGCTTGAGCTGATTTACTTTCCATGCTTTTCTGTCTTCAAAATGTGCGATAAGTCGGTTTTTGACCGAAGCCGTACTTTTCCCTCCTTGTCGCATTTTTATCATCACTTCATTGAGGTAAGCCGGCTTTATCTTGTATTTCAACAACAATCGCAGCATAAGTTCGTAATCTGCTGCAGACGAGAACTCAGTATTAAAC
>JBKCFW010000112.1:0-3682 GCA_046303675.1 bacterium | reverse complement strand
GTTGTGCCAGCAGCAAACGATGGCGACACAGCACTGAAAAGAAGTCCAAGCAACAGCATGAAGGACATAAGTCCGAACCATGCACGGTGTGTTGAAATGATTCTCATGATTAAAATTTTAAGCTAAACTAAAAAAAAGGGGGAAATTGTGATTTTAAGTTATCAACATAAATTTCTGAATAAAACAAGGTCATCTTACATGAAAATGTAGTATTCACAGGCATTTTGGAGTTTTTTTAAATATGAATGTGTTATGTCTCCAGGATAAAAACAAGAGCTTTAACAATAATTTCCATGTTTGGTTTAAAAAAGATAACCTATTGATTATATGTATTTTACAAAAAATAGAACTGTCGAAAAAATTGACGAAGGATCAGCATGATCTCAAACAATATCCATATTCAATATGGTCTTTAGCCCTCCATTCAATAATGAAATAAAGCCTGTTGAAGGCTTTGTGTACTTATCTAAGTTCAATGTGCAGACTGTATGATTCACAAAAAAAGACCCCTGAGGGATCTTTTTTTTATGAGATTCGTTTTGAACCCGAGTCCGCCGCGGCGGATATGAATCCGACGCAAGCTTAATTTCTTGTAGCGAGATCGGGAGTTGAACCCGAGACCTTCGGGTTATGAATCCGACGCTCTAACCACCTGAGCTACCTCGCCAAAATTATAAAGTGGAGGGCAAAAGTAATAATTAACCGATTGAAAACAAAATCACCTTATTGGGGTGGCTATGATTGGGTTTATTTCAATAATTTGAAGAAGACGTAAACCTCAACAAATATCAAAATGAACCGCAATAGATTTCTGAAAAATCTGTCACTACTATCGGCCTCACCGCTACTAGTCAATAGTGGATTGGCCTCTGTTTCGACTGCAATAGCGACAAGTGAACATAAAAAACAATCATTTTGGGACCTATTCTCTACTAACTACCGTAACAACCTAAAACTATGGAACCATAATACAGGAAAAAATCCGGTGATTCCAGCGGGCACCCGCGACTGGAAGAAATATTGGACAGCTAACCCGGCGATCATTGAGTTTAACGGACAAACGCTATTGTACTATAGAGGAAATGGAATTACCTCAACAAACCCCGACAGGCATGATCGTTTGGCTGTTGCCGGAATAAAAAAAATTACAGCAACCGATATTGAGCTGGTTGAATTAACCGACAGTTACATTGTTGATGTAGGTGAAAAAGGCAGTTTCGACAGCAGTGATGCATTGGATCCAGCAGCTGTTGTCTTTAATAACAAAGTTTACTTATACTACTCTGCCATTGGTGTTGGAAAAGATTCAGTCGGACTTGCCATCAGCAATGACGGTGTTAAATTTGAGAAATATGGTAAGGTCTGCACTGGAAGAGCACCAACTGTTGTTGCTGCAAATGGCAAACTCTATATGATCTATCAGAATGATCAAGGTGAGGGATACAAAGAATTCTATCTTGCTGAATCGAGCGATGGAATAAATTTTACACCAACCCAAGAAAAACCTGTGTTCAAAGGTGCCGAAAGTGGATGGGATAAATTCATTGCCACTCCAAGAATTTATAAAGAGAATGATGAGTTCCTGATGATATATGGAGGAAGTCCGGATCTAAACGACCAGCCTGATTATTTTGGCATCGCCCGCTCGAAAGACATGATCAATTGGGAAAAGCATCCCGGGAATCCTGTATTCGGACTAGGCGCAAAAGGTGAAGAAGATGGTGGAGCGATCTGGTTTCCCGCGTTAGTTGATATCAAAACCCATTATGTCATTTTTTATGAGGGAAGCAGAGGACGCTACGCATGGGAACTTTCCTCACAAATATGCATGTCATCTATAAGAAAATAGTAATTTGAAGTACCCAAGGGGAATATCTGAGTATATTGGGATATAATTGCTTTATAGAAAATGTATGAAAAGTATACTATCGGTAATATTTGTTCAGCTTTTGATTCATACAATCTCTTTCACTGAATCAAATGCACAAGGATGTGTAGCGATTCGTGGCATTGGCGGTGAACTTTGCACAAACAACAATGAACACAATGATACTTCTTTGTGGTCTCTAACAATCAATACACGCTCTTTTAAGTCATACAAACATTTTGTTGGTCTCGTTGAACAAAAAGAACGGGTTGAGAACAAGACAGAAGTAATTAATCATAGCTTCAGTACAGACTTATTCATACAAAGAAATATTAACAGCAAATATGCGATTGGCTGTAATATTCCGATAATAAGTAATGTCCGTTCTTCCCTATATGAACATGGAGGGAATAATGCAGGACCTGCAGGAAGACATGCAACACATTCATTTGGCATTGGAGACTTACGTATTGTAGGATACGCATGGTTGAAAGACCCCATTAACATGCCGAGATGGAATGTCCAATTGGGGGTTGGCCTAAAATTACCTACCGGCGACTACAACTACACTGATTATTTCTACAAAAACGACACTACTAAAATACTGGGACCCGTTGACCAGTCAATACAACTTGGTGATGGCGGAACTGGAATGAGTATTGAGGTCAACAGCTTTTATGCGTTTACTCATCAATTTTCTGTGTATGGAAACTTCTTTTATTTGTCAAATCCAAGAGAGCAAAATGGAGTCTCTACAGCACGCGGCGGTACCCCTTCAACAACTAGTATTGCCTATGGAAGCAATACAATGAGCGTACCCGATCAATACATGTACCGTGTTGGGGTAAGCTACATGAACAAGCATATCTCTGCAAACATTGCCATCCGAAAAGATGGAATTCCTGCAATCGATGTTATTGGCAAAAGTGGGGGGTTCAGGCGACCAGGATATGTTGTGGCAATTGAACCAGGTATGGCATACAAACACAAAAAGATAACTTATTTTATAAACACCCCAATTGCTCTACAGCGAAACAGAACACAAAGTGTGCCTGACAAAATAAGAACACAGAAATCAGGGGTATACTACAAGGGTGATGCAGCATTTGCCGATTATTTGATCAACATAGGAGCATCAGTTAAACTTTGACACTATCCTCTCCAATTTTTAAAATTTGTCCAGTAACAAAACGGTAAGCGTGACCAAGCCAACAATTAATTAAAGACATCTATAAAGACACGGCAAAATTTTTTATATAGTCCGACTGAATAGAAATATTCGGTCCGATATAATGAAAACGCTCAGCCCATTCTAATCCGTATTGTTTTCCAATTTCTTTATCAGAAGGAGTTCCCCTCAGGTAATGAGAATCCATATCCAGCATGAAATGCTTCACGTAATTGAAATTTGCAGAGTCATCATCATTGCCAAGTATGGGCAGTTTCTTTCCCTGTGCTGCCAGACTTTTTCTCAAACGAGCACCTGCATCGCCGCCGGGCCCCTGGCTTTTGATCACAACATTGCTCATGACTTTTTTATCAATAAACTGAGTGACATCCACTACCCTGTTCACAATCTGTGGACCACGAGCAAAGTAATATTTTTCTTTTACGCTATATGGCTTTACCGCGTCGAGCTGTTCAGGGTAATCTCTACTGCCAGCCTCCCAACATGCAGCTTCAACAGCTTTGGCTGTGACATAGTGATCAGGATTTTCTTCGTATGCACTCCAGGGGTCATAACAAATGATCGTATCAACTTTCAACAACCTGAATAAAAAGATAAGTCGGCCTTTGATCTCCTGTATATTATAC
>JBKCFW010000111.1:0-2879 GCA_046303675.1 bacterium | reverse complement strand
CATTCCTCCGCCTGCTCCTGAGCCTACTATTATAGCGTCATACGTTTTCGGCTGCTTTTTCACCTGAAAATCCGGCATAAATACAATTGAGTTTTTAACAGTTGAATTCGAAAATTAAGGAAAAAATACACGCAAAAAGCATAGTAATCAATGGAGTGGATAAAACTTTGAAAAGTTAAACTAAATTTTTAGTTGAAAAATTTGGTAAACTAAAAACTTAGTTTATCTTCGACTAAATTTTTAGTTCATGAAGACGCTTACAAAAGCTGAAGAGCAAGTGATGCAGGCTGTATGGAGTTTTGAAGATGGGGGTATGTTGAAAGAGATCGTAGAGGCTATGCCTGAAGCCAAACCGCATCAGAATACAGTGGCTACTTTGTTGAAAATTTTGATCGAAAAGAAATTCATCGCAACCCGGGCGGTAGGAAGGTTCCATCATTATTATCCAAAGATCAGTCGCGAGCAATATTCAGCTACAGCCCTCTCCGGCATCACGAAAGGATATTTTGAAGGTTCTTACCAGGAAGTTGTATCGTTCCTGGTGGATCAAAAGAAATTATCTGTTCAAGATCTTGAGCTTTTACTCAAACACCTTAAAACCGGTAAAAAATGACCCCATTATTTGCTTACCTACTTAAGGTGATCATTTGCTCAGGGATTCTGTATGGATATTATTGGATCGCATTACGTAATAAGGTGTTCCATTCCTGGAATCGTTTCTACTTATTGGCTTCAATGGCCGTTTCGATCTCGCTTCCATTGATAGAGCCCTATGTCATAAAACCCATTACTAATGACAGTAAAATGATCCATGCTTTACAAGTTGTGGCCGGAGCGGATGAGTACGTAACAGAGATCCAGGAAACATCCTCCATGAGTTGGGATACCGCAATGCTCATGAACACAGCATATATACTGATTACTCTAATAGTGATGTGCTGGTTGTTTTTCGGACTGACCCGTATTTACAAAATGGTTCGGCGGTATCCCCAAAAAAAAATGCAGGATATAGTATTGCTGAATACGCGTGAACCCGGTACACCCTTCAGTTATTTCCGTTATCTGTTTTGGAATGAGGATATTGATCCCAGTTCAGTGAATGGACAAAAAATCCTGGAACATGAGTTGGTTCATATACGCGAGAAACATAGTCATGATAAACTATTCGTACATCTTGTACTCACAATATTTTGGTCCAACCCGTTCTTTTGGCTGATCAGAAAAGAACTGGCCATGGTCCATGAATTCATCGCCGACCAAAAAACGGCGACCGACACGGAATCATTTGCGCAACTGATTCTTTCGGCATCTTTTCCTCAGCACACAAGCTTGTTGACCAATGCTTATTTTCAATCATCTATTAAAAGAAGAATTACCATGATCACAAAAAACAAAAACCCGAAATATCAATACATCAGTAGAATTTTACTGATCCCTGTTCTCTTTGTTCTGATCTTCACTTTTGCGGTTAAAGCAAAAGGAATTATGAATCATCCATCGATTGATTTAGATAAAAAAGTTACCGTTGTTATTGATGCCGGACATGGTGGAACTGACAACGGAGTTGAAAATGGAAATGTTACAGAAAAAGATCTGAATCTTGCCTTAGCCAAACGCATCAAGGAATTGAATAATAACTCGAATCTTAATATTGTTTTAAGCCGTGATGTAGATCAATCTCTAAAAGTAAATCAAAGACCAGAAATAGCTGACAATGTGCATGCTGATTTATTTTTATCTCTTCATTCGAATGGTTCACCAAATAACAAAAAACAAGGAATTGAAGTATTTATTTCTGCTAAAAATCCAAAATTTGAAAAAGAGTCTACTGAGGTTGCGACGCTTTTATTAAATAATTTAAGTTCTGTTTATTTAACTGATAAAGAAATCAAAAAGCGAGAAAAACATGGCGTTTGGGTGTTGGATAAAAACAATAGGCCGTCAATCATTTTAGAGAACGGATACCTCACAAATGAAAATGATAAAAACTTTTTTACTCAATCTGCTAATCAGGATAAAGTAGCAAAAGCTATTTTAAGATCTATCGAAGATTATTTCAGTAAGAATGTTGTGGTAACTAAAATAACAACTGATACCCTCCCAAATACTAAAAAAGTAAAATCGGTTACTGTAGCTTATGATGATGGAACAAAAGAGATATTAACTGAAGAAGAATACAAAAAAAGGAATCAGCCAAAGGTTGTAAAAGGAATTAAACTTTCAAAAGTAGATACGGTTAACATTAACGATGTAAAAGTTGAATCTGTATTCTTTATTGATGGCAAAGAATTGCCGAAAGGAACTATGCCAATTGAAGTGAAAGAAATACAAAGTATTAGAGTAATTGATAATGGAAATGGTAAAAAAGAGGTACACATCGATAAGAAAGAGAGCAGTCAAACAAAGTCTAATTCTCCATTAAATGAAGTAACGGTTGTAGGACGACCTTCTGCTACTGTTAAATTGAAAGGCCAAAAAATCAATGGTGTAGATCCTCTATATATAATAAACGGAAAGGAATATACCAAAGAACAAATGAGTGCTTTAGAACCTAACCAAATCGAATCTATTGATGTATTAAAAGGAGAATCAGCGATTACTCTATTTGGTGACAAAGGAAAAAATGGGGTTATTAAAATCACCCTAAAAAAATAGAGCTAACGTATTGATAGATAGTTTTGGAGTTCAATCAAACAAATTAGCTCATACCCACTCCGGTTTTCTAACCGGAGTTTTTTTTACAACTCGCTCCAAACCTGAGCTGCAAATTTCTCCAACGAAGGATCCCTGGCCCCCATCAACAGTAGAACGGTACCTTCTGAAAAATGAGGACGCATCGTTTCCACTAGTTGGTTTCGATCTTCCACAAAAAAAGCATT
>JBKCFW010000110.1:0-14523 GCA_046303675.1 bacterium | reverse complement strand
AGTCGTTTACCCCTAAACAACTCAACGACTAAAAAAATAAACTTTTTAGATTCCTCGCTTCGCTCGTAATGACATACCAATAGTCATTCCGAGCGAAGCTAGGAATCTAAAATGTTTAGTTGTTTAGGCGTTGAGTTGTTTAGGGCTAAACGACTAATCACCTAAACATATTAATCAAGAAGCTCAATAAGTTAGATCCATCCCTCACTTCGTTCGGAATGACAGAATAAAATCGAGGATTACAGAAGAAGTAAAGTCATACTTCATGTACATGCATTGACTTAACTTCAGCAATCACACTGTGATAATATTGATACCACGTTGATTTCCCTTTTTGTTTAGCCTCAATATGTTTGGGGTCTCTGGCCCAATGATGAACAGCATCCATATCCTTCCAATAGCTAATAAAAGTCCCACGCCCATCGTGTTTAAAACTCTCATACCCTAAATAGCCAGGCATCTGCTTGGCAAGCTCTAGGGTTAATTCATCATACTCTAGATATCCTTCAAGTTGATCTGATAAATAGTAATTAAAAATAGAAGCAATATAGGGGGGCTGTGGTACTTCGCCATTTTTCCATTGTATCATCCTCGCCGTATTTTATGTTTACTTCAAAAGATCTCAGCTCACAACAATAAACTAGATCCCTTTAACCTCCCACCCCTTGCGATAATTTCTTTTCAGTAATTTATTCGCAGCTGGATAATTGGGGAACTTTAAATTCTTCGCGTCCCATTCCAACAATTGATCAGGGAAGCGTATAGCCACGGTTCCTAATAATACTGTTTCAGTCATCGGACCAGACATGGCAAAGTGCGACTCAGTCATTTCACCTCCCAAACAAGCATCGACAAAATGATGATAATGATTTCTTTCTTTCAACGTCGGTGCGTCGGGTTGTTTATTATCATTATTACGAATAACAACTGGGGTGCCGCCATGTGGGATCAATAGTGCGCCTTCGGTTCCAATCAACATAGAACACTCCTCAGGAAAACCAACGCCATTGTTGTATAACTTTCTGATCTCCTCCGGTGGGAAAAACTCTCCATCAAACCATTCAACCTGTAAGTTATCTGATGCCGTCATTTCGTTTCCTGGAAACTGCCAAATGATATGGTTGCTCTGTGGCCATGTGTCTGCTCTTCGCTCAGGAGAATTTTTCCAGGATTCTTGAACTCTTGCTATCACGGACTTCGGTGTTTTCAATCCAAGGCCTTTCCATACCGGATCAAAAATGTGACACCCTATATCGCCAGACCATCCTGTTCCAAAATCTTGCCAAGTTCTCCATTTTGCAGGATGATAGATCTCATCAGCATAAGATCTCATCGGAGCCGTGCCGATAAATTTATCCCAATGTACATGCGAGGGCGCATCTTTCTTTTCTGCAGGTCTCGGACCAAGCAAACGATATGTACCGATCATACCGGAACGATTGGAACATAAATAAGCATGCTTGATCTTTCCAACCACTTCTTGCCTAAGCCATTGTACACCAGTGCGGTCCCCAAAAGTAGCCGCCACCTGTGTTCCGAGCTGAGTGACCAACCCTCTTTTTACAGCTTCTTCTGTCAACACCCGCACCTCCTTTACATCATGACACATGGGCTTCTGACAATAAACATGTTTATTAGCGCGTACAGCTGTAACAGCAATTGCAAAATGATTATGATCGGGAACTGCAACATTGACTGAATCGATATTCAACATTTCTTTTTCAAACAACTCTCTCCAATCAGTATACCTCCTTGCATTGGGCACGAACTCTGCAGCGACTTTCAAATTCTTTTCATCAATATCACAAATGGCAACGATCTCAACATTCTGATGTGATCTGAATTGCTGAAAATCATGTCCGCCCATTCCGCCAACACCTATACAAGCATGTCTGAGTTTTTTATTGTTTGAAAATGCAGCGACCGGATTGTTGATCAATAAAGGAGCTGCAGCAGCAAGTGCCGCTTTTTGTATAAACTCACGTCTTGATTGATTAGCAGAATTTGTTTTCATCAGAGAACTTTTTTGATATGATTGTTTAATCGAGTTTCATCATTTTAGAATCTTTAAATTAATTAAAATCTTGCAACCTTAACCATTATCAATGGAAATTGAATGACTATACTTTTAAAACTATACAAACAAAAAAGGTGGCTCATTGATGAGCCACCTTTAGATATGGGTAAGGTTTGTTTGTGTAACTATGCCAAATCAAAGCGGTCAAGGTTCATCACCTTAGACCATGCCGCAACAAAGTCCTTCACAAACTTCTCTTTTGCATCTGAGCAAGCATAAACTTCTGCAACACCTCTTAATTCAGAATTCGATCCAAAAATTAGATCTACGCGCGTGCCAGTCCACTTAACTTCACCCGTAGCGCGGTCACGTCCTTCAAATAGGTCTTTTGATCCATCAGTTTCTTTCCATGTTGTACTAAAGTCAATAAGATTGACAAAGTAGTCATTCGTTAGCGCTTCAGGAGTCTTAGTGAAAACACCATGTTTTGAATGATCAAAGTTGGTATTCAATACACGCATCCCACCAACAAGCACTGTCATTTCAGGAGCACTCAAGGTTAAGAGCTGCGCCTTATCAATAAGCAATTCTTCTGATGAGATTGTATATTTCTTCTTCATGTAATTGCGGAAACCATCTGCGATCGGTTCAAGAACAGCAAATGACTCAACATCGGTTTGTTCTTGCGAAGCATCAGTGCGACCAGGAGTGAATGGTACGGTGATGGTGTGTCCAGCATTTTTTGCAGCCTTCTCAATTCCGGCACAACCGCCAAGAACAATAAGGTCTGCAAGAGAAACCAACTTACCGCCCGATTGAGCTGCATTGAATTCTTTTTGTACACCTTCAAGTGCATCCAACACTTTTGAAAGTTGAGCTGAATTATTTACCTCCCAATATTTCTGAGGGGCCAAACGAATGCGCGCTCCATTTGCTCCGCCGCGCTTATCAGAGCCACGGAAAGTTGAAGCAGAAGCCCAGGCAGTAGATACTAACTCAGATACAGACAGTCCGGATGCAAGGATCTTAGCTTTCAAATCGCTTACATCCTTATCATCAATTAATTTATGTGTTACTGCAGGAACAGGATCTTGCCAAATAAGCACTTCACTTGGAACCTCAGATCCGAGATACCTGGAAATTGGACCCATATCACGATGTGTCAACTTGAACCATGCACGGGCAAATGCATCTGCAAATTGATCAGGATTCTCATGGAATCTTTTTGAAATTTTTCCATAAGCAGGATCTTCCCTCAAAGCAATATCAGTAGTAAACATCATTGGCGCATGCTTCTTAGAAGCATCATGTGCATCAGGAACTGCACCTGCGCCTGCACCATTTTTAGGCCTCCACTGATTTGCACCGGCGGGGCTCTTTGTCAATTCCCACTCAAAACCAAAAAGATTATCAAAATAATTATTGTCCCAAGTTGTTGGTGTATTTGTCCATGCACCTTCAAGTCCGCTTGTGATAGTATCTTCTGCATTGCCTTTGCCATAAGTATTTTTCCAGCCCGTACTCTGCTCCTCAATGCTTGCAGCAGCTGGTTCTCTACCTACATATTTACCCGGATCAGCTGCACCATGTGCCTTACCAAATGTGTGGCCGCCGGCAATCAATGCAACAGTCTCTTCGTCGTTCATGGCCATGCGTCCGAATGTTTCACGAATGTCTCGTGCTGCAGCAATCGGATCAGGCTTGCCGTTAGGACCTTCCGGATTAACATAAATTAGTCCCATCTGAACAGCCGCAAGTGGGTTTTCCAATTCACGGTCACCTGTATAACGCTTGTCGCCCAACCACTCACGCTCTGAACCCCAATATACATCCTCCTCTGGCTCCCAAACATCCTCACGACCTCCGCCAAATCCAAAAGTTTTGAAACCCATAGATTCCATGGCACAGTTGCCTGTTAAAACCATTAGATCAGCCCAAGAAAGCTTTTTACCATATTTCTGTTTGATAGGCCAAAGCAGCAAGCGTGCCTTATCTAGGTTTGTATTATCAGGCCAGCTGTTCAATGGGGCAAAACGCAGGGTGCCTGCTCCAGCACCACCTCTTCCGTCAGCAATTCGATATGTACCTGCACTATGCCATGCCATACGAATAAAAAATGGGCCATAATGACCATAGTCGGCCGGCCACCAATCTTGCGACTTTGTCATCAACTCAACAATATCTTTTTTTACCGCACTTAAGTCAAGACTTTTGAACTCCTCAGCATAATTGAATGATTCTCCCATTGGATTTGACAAAGAGGAGTGCTGACGAAGGATATTCAATTTCAATTGGTTCGGCCACCAATCACGGTTTCTTGTACCGCCACCAGCTCCCTGATTAAGAACGGTACCGCTAAAAGGACACTTGCTTGCACCACTGCCACTTGCAGATGCACCAGAATGTGTGTTGCTATCCATTGTTTATAGATTTAATTATTGGTTAAGAAGTTGATTGTGGAAAATTCTATTTATAACCAGCTAGTAAGCCGATGGTCTGTAAAATTAAACTATTATCATAAACATAAAAAGCATTTAAGCAAGATTGCATAAAGAAGGCAAAACATAAACACTTTATCGTGGCTGATTGTTTATTTTTTGTAAAAAACACACCTAAAAAACGGTTTTGGGCGACATCCTAATAATGAAAAGATCATACTCAAAACAAGTCTTTATCTTCAAGCATAAATATTCATACAATGAAAGAACAAAATTTTAAAAACCATGCTCAAATGGTGCCTGGCTACCACTACTTGACAGCACTCTCAATTCTTGCGCTTCTTGGTGGCGCTATCAACTATTTCTTGAAATCTACTCCTGAAAATAAGTACCTGGCATCTCTCTTGATCCTGACGGGGATCGTCCTCTTTCTGCTATATGTATATGTTCGGGTTTTTCCGCTTAAAGCACAGGACCGCGCAATAAGGGCTGAAGAAAATTTGCGTTATTATACATTAGCTGGAAAATTATTGCCAAAGAGCTTATCGATCCATCAAATCATCGCCCTCCGTTTTGCACCGGACGAAGAACTGCTCGGACTGGTGGATCGTGCAGTCAATGAAAATCTCTCAACCAAAGAGATCAAACAAGCTATTAAACACTGGAAGGCTGATTACTATCGGGTGTAAACGATCCCAACTGTATTTTCCCCTGATCTTTCAATATTCAGTAGAGATTCATAAAACTCTCTCAAAATACTTATTGTGATGTGAGGATCACTGTCATCCGGGATGGTAACGGGCATCTCATCAATGTATTTGATCAACTCAGGATGATCATGACTGATCTTTTCAATCATGTTCATGATCTTATCATTCCAATCGTGTATGGTTTCCATAGACTAAACGCTTAGCTATATTTTTTCTTTGATGATCAGCGCATCATTTACTCCAAGATCATGGAGTTGATTTGAAACGGCAGTTAACATCGCCGGCGGACCACAGAGATAAAAATATTGATTGAAATTGTTTATGTGGGCTAACAAGAAATCTTTCGTGATCATTCCATGATGATAGCCTGCAATCTTTTCATCCGATAATATATTAATGAAATTGGGGCCCATCATTACATTCAGATCCTGTTCAAGAATAATATCCGCCCTCGTTTTGTTGGCAAAGATCAGTCGGTTCTGACCAAGAAGATGTTTCTCTTTCAAGTCTTTTAAAATTGAAATAAAAGGGGTTATGCCCGCGCCTCCTGCGATAAAGACACCTTCACCTGCGTATTTAATGGTGCCGAATGGGCGACTCAATATCAACTTGTCATGAACCTTTAGGTCCAACAGCTGATTGGTCATTCCTTTATGGGATGGATATGTTTTAATGGTGAACTCTAAATAAGGTTCATGCGGCAAATTTGTAAACGTGAAAGGCCTTAGTTCATTTGACCATCCTGGTTTTTTTATCGACACATCTGTTGCCTGACCAGGAATGAATACATACCCTTCTGGCTTTTCTGTAACTATGCGCAATACATCATGCGTGATCTTCTCAATCGCATTCACATTGGTGAGAAAATGTTTTTTCTTCTCCTCATTTTTCTTCGCTGCAATTTTTTGTTCGAGTGTTGTATTGGCCATGATCAATTAATTTTAGTTAATTAGCAATTAAGTATGTGTGCTCAAGCTAAAATATGATCTCATTCAGCGGAATTGAATGATCATACAAACCATCAGTATTGATTGTCATCAGTATTTAGATTTTTACATCATTACAATAAGTTAAACTTATTGTAAGCCTTCCTAAGATCTTATGTAAATGATCATGTGATTTTTTATCATGTGTTAAACAGATGTTAGTTAAGAATTCTTTAATTGGCCCGAAATAAATTATGTGCGATTTTAGTTTTAAATTAATCAACATTGAATAAGATTATTGTCCTGCTCCTGATTTCACTTCGCACATTTTCACAGGTATCCCAATCCGAAGCTGATAATATGTTGCGTCTTCATAACAAAGCCAGGAAAGAGGTTGGTGTTCCACCGCTTGTATGGAGCAATGCCCTTTCAACATATGCACAATATTGGGCAGATCATCTTTCAACCAAAAGAGGAATTTTTCACAGCAAATGCATAGACTTCAATGGAAGGTCTGTAGGAGAAAACATTTATTGGTCGAGTTCATACGATATACACAACGCAACTGATGCATTTCGCTCGTGGTACGAAGAAAAAAATAATTACCGGTATGGTAAGATAAAGGCAAGAGATGGAAGAGAAGTTGTAGGACATTACACGCAAATTATATGGCGGGATACCAGAGAAGTTGGAATGGGCATCGCAAAAACGCCATCAGGCGGACTTGTTGTCGTAACAAATTACTACCCTGCAGGAAACGTAATTGATGAGTGTCCTTATTGAATAACCTTCAGCAAATAACATCGGGTTGCCTGTCTTGAAAAAGATTTACATTTACTATACAGACAGTATCAAACATGGATTATATCGCACATAAAATAAGCAGTTCAATTGTAATAGACGGAAACATTGAAAAAGAGAGCTGGAAAAATGCACAATGGAGTCCACGCTTTGTGGATATGGTCACTGGAGAGCCCGGTATGTATAACACACAAACTGCGATCTTATGGAATGATGATCATTTGTACATAGCATTTAAAGTGGAAGAGCCTTTTGTGGAAGCAAGACTTACAGAGAGAGATAGCATTATATTCCTGGAAAATGATCTTGAGCTATTCATTGATGGTGGCGATTGCTACTATGAACTTGAAGTAAATGCAGCCAACTGTGTGTATGAAGTCTTCTTCATTTGGAAAGATGCTTATAAAAAAGGTGGCCGCTTTGACATACCAGAATTTGATGTACACGGTGATAAGGCCTATACATTTGGCGGAGATTATGATCGTAGTGGAGCAACATTCTGGAAAGGAACTCATCCAAGAGGAATTCGGTGGGCGTTTACCGGATTTGATATGCCCGAACTGGAAACAGCAGTGCAAATTCAAGGCACATTGAATAACAACAGCGACATTGATCAGGGATGGACGCTGGAGATAGCGATACCCTGGAATAGTCTCTCACACCTTGCGAATGGTCGCTCACTTCCGCCACGATCAGGTGACGTATGGAAAATGTTCCTCGGACGATTTCAAAAACTGATGGCAGGAGGTAAAGAATTAACTCCGCATCCAGCAATGGCATTGAACAGCCATGGTGTTTATGACACTCATCTTCCTGAAAAATGGAGCAGTATATGTTTCAGATCGTAACAAAAAAAGTGCACTCTTCAGTTGTCTGATCAGCAAGCCTCTTCACTACGTTTAAACAGCAGTAAACTTCTTCTTGATTTTCATGATAACATGATTTCATGCGAAATTGTATAGATCACCCTATTGACTGACCATGATCAGCAACTGCCATTTCGCTTGATTGTATCTTTTTCACAAATCCTGAATGAATGATACAATTACTCAAGTCTGAATTTCTTAGGAAAGTGTGTACAGAGGACATTACCACAATTAAACAATCAACAAATTATGAGTTGCCCGATGAACTCATAGATCAACAAAGGGCACAAGAAGCCTTGAAACTTGGGCTCAAGATCAAAGCAGACGGATTCAATGTATTCGCCTGTGGAGAAGAGGGTACAGGAAAACTTTCGGCAGCAAAACTTTTTCTGGAAAAATTGGTCAAGAATGAACCTACACCAAGCGACTGGTGCTATGTCAATAACTTCAAAGATGCTTATCAGCCGAGCAAACTTGAACTCCCAGCAGGACATGCGACTGCACTAAAAAAAGATATGAAAGAGTTTGTAAGTGAGTCGATGCAAGCATTGATCAAAGTGTTTGAAAGCGAAGAATATTCAAAAAGGAGGAAAGAGATCAGTGAAAAAAACGACAAGAAGCAATCTGAAATGACCTTGCGCATCAACGAAAAAGCTGCTAAAGAATCTTTGCTCATCAAACAAACACCATGGGAGATTTATACCGTCCCGATCATTAATGGTGAAACCATCTCTGATGAGGAGTTTGATAAACTGCCAGTGGCAGAAAAACAGCTTTTACAAGAGAAACAGTTGCGCTTTGCAGAAGAAATGAATGCGGCGTTAAAAGAACAGAAGTTGCTGGAAAAAGAAACACTAAAAGAACACAATAAGCTTGAAAATGAGGTGGCCGGTTTCGCAATAACAGAACTTATTAATGAGGTAAAACACAAATATAAAGAGATCACCTCTGTGATTGAATATCTGGATAACGTTCACGATGATATCCTTGGAAATCTGCCAGACTTCATGCTATCGCACAAGGAAAAACTAAATGGATCAATTAACAAAGGCAATGAATACCTTAAACGGTATGAGGTTAATGTGCTCATAGATAATTCAAAACAAAACGGATCACCCATAATTATTGAAAATAATCCTACTTATAACAACCTGATTGGAAGTGTTGAAAAAGAATCACTGATGGGGTCATTGGTCACCGACTTCACCATGATCAGAAAAGGATCTTTACACAAGGCAAACGGCGGTTATCTTATCATACGGGCATCAGAACTATTTAAAAACTATTTTTCCTGGGAGGCATTGAAACGCTCTGTCAGAAACAAGGAGATCATGATCGAAGAAGCCACAGAGCAATTGGGATATTTTACCACAAAAACACTGAAGCCGGAGCCGATTCCACTGAACGTTAAAGTGATCCTTGTGGGCAGTGGTCTCTATTATCATCTTCTTTTTCACTTAGACAATGATTTCAAATCTCTTTTTAAGATCAAGGCAGACTTCAACACGGTAATGGAGAGGACTGGAAAAAATATTGCCGGCTACATTTCATTCTTTGATTCGATCTGCAAAAAAGAAAAGCTTGAATCATTGGATGAACAAGCAACAAGAAAGCTGATAGAATTTGGATCCAGGTCTGCGGAAGATCAAAAAAAACTAAGTACACAATTTGGGAAGATTGCAGATGTTGTCAGAGAAGCGGATCACTATGCAAAGGAGGAACTTTCATCAACGATCAATGAAGTCCATGTAAAAAAAGCCATTGAACAAAAAACATACAGGAGTAACCTGATACAGGAAAAGATCAATGACATGATCAAGAACAAACAGATACTCATAGATCTAAGTGGAAAGAAAGTAGGACAAGTGAATGCACTCTCAATCATTGACATGGGCGACATCATGATCGGAAAGCCAAGCAGGATCACCTGTACCGTTAACCTGGGGAAAACCGGCGTGATCGCCATTGAGAGAGAGGCGGAGTTGAGCGGTCCTATTCATACGAAAGGCGTTATGATCTTGACCGGATATCTCTCTGAAAGATTTTTCCAAGATAAACCGGTGAGCCTTTCAGCAAGACTGGTATTTGAACAAAGCTATGCTGAAGTTGAAGGCGACAGTGCATCAAGCACAGAATTGTATGCATTGTTATCCAGCCTCGCCAACGTACCAATAAAACAAGGGATCGCGGTGACAGGATCTGTAAATCAAAAAGGGGAAATACAAGCCATTGGTGGCATCAATGAAAAAATTGAGGGATACTACGAGATATGTAAAATTATTGGCTTTGATGGCCAGCAGGGAATCATAATCCCTTCATCAAACATTCAAAACCTAATGCTCAAGGAAGAGGTTGTTGATGCAGTTGCACAAAACAAATTCTCGCTTTGGGCAATTGATACAATTGACGATGGCATTGAAGTGCTTACCGATATGAAAGCAGGCGGCATCAATGAACAGGGAACGATCAATTACATGGTAAACAATATCCTGGCTGAGTTTTCAAACAAAATACGAAAGTATTCCAACGAAGATGGGGAAGAAGAAACAGCATTCAACCAACGGCACTGGATCTCTGATGTTACAATGAGACATACATGAGCAGTCTCAGGCATGTCTCAT
This sequence comes from bacterium, assembly GCA_046303675.1. Taxonomy (GTDB): domain Bacteria; phylum Bacteroidota; class Bacteroidia; order Chitinophagales; family Chitinophagaceae; genus Pollutibacter. The sequence continues at coordinate 4,144 of JBKCFW010000110.1, read as the reverse complement.
TGAATTACTATCATCAATCTTTCCAAAGTTTAGAAAACTCATTGGTATGCCAAACTGCACTCTTATCTCCATCCACAATTTCTACGGTTGCAACATATCCATCTTTGGTCATCTCAAACGTATCAACAACCTTTAATTTTGGATCTTGATCTACCGCTACGCCAAGTTCCTTAAGTGAGCTTGCCCACTTCTTATTTTTTGTAAAATATTTTTTCTGTGCATAATAGATCTGCATAAGAATACCTCTTGCAGACAATGAGTTGTCAGGAATGATCTGTGCGGCACCAACTGATTTTTTGGTGAACTGCACGATGCCAAATGACTCGGGATCATGCATGTTGGATGAATGGTGGGGCGTCCAAACTAAATTATTGGTCATCTTTGACGTATCTTTTTCATATTTGCCATTCACGATTTTAGGCAGATACTCTACCCTCAAGAAATTAATTCTCCATTGTTCGCTCTCATTCGGCGGCAAAGGCATGTGCGCATGATCCTTAAATGCAGTCCATGGTATTGCAATTTCAGTGACCCAACCACTGTCTCTGTCGCTTGGATCATTCAAGGTTCCATTGATCTTGATCCCCGTAACCAGTCCATCAATATCCCATGAATTATCAGGAATTCCCTGATCACGATAAGCTTTTGTAAGAATGAGATCCCAAACGGTTCCAAGTGCATTCATTTCAAATTCATAGTACGCATGGTTATCCCCGTTGGGGTCGATAAAAATTTCAAAATCATTTTCCAGACAGATCACCGTATCGCGCTTGGTGAATTTCGCCATCATGTCAGGCTCTTCCATCACCGCAGCGAAATAACAATACTTATCATCCCACAACATTTTCACGCGGGTTTTGTACACCGGTGGCAATTTATTTTCCATGAAAATATCTACAAACTCATCTGTCCATGGAACTGAATCCCAAGCGGCTTCGTCTAAAACCCCATCAACACTTAGTGGCGTGCTTGTATAATGGCAGAGATAATACTTTGGATCTATGTAATTGGTAGATAATATTTCCGTCTTGTCTGATTTGCATTGTTGAAACACAAGGAATATAATAATGATCGCTGCAATTTTTCTCATCGTAGTTGTGTTGGAAGTGATTAAGAATTTATTGTAGGGTTAATTTATGAATAAAATTTTAAACAAGGAACTACTAAACACCTACACGGTTTCTGCAATTATTTTCCAGGTATGCCTTGACATTCAAGATTGTCTCACGCATCAGACGACTTCTTGATTCCAGCGAAGCCCATGCGATATGTGGGGTGATGAAACAGTTTTTTGCGGCAAACAATGGATTGTCTGATGATGGTGGCTCTGTGCTCAATACATCAATCCCGGCACCTGCAATCCATCCTTCGTTCAATGCGTTAGCCAGGTCTTTTTCAACCACAAGTGGACCGCGGGATGTGTTGATCAAAAAAGATGATGCTTTCATTTTTCTCAGGTTGTCGCTGTTGATCAACCCTTTTGTTTCTTCTGTAAGCGGACAATGCAATGTGATCACATCAGATCGTTTGAATAACTCATCTAAACCAACCCATTCAAAGTTTGATCGGTGCGACTGATCCGTTTGGGTGCGACTATGCGCGATGATCTTCATCCCAAATGCCGTTGCCACATCGGCAACGCGTTTGCCTATGTCGCCAAACCCAATAATGCCAAGCGTCTTGGACTCAAGTTCAACCAACGGATGATCCCAATAGCAAAAGTCTTTTGCAGCGGCCCATTTCCCAGAATGTACACCATCGCTGTGCGCCTGAACATGATGCGTGAATTCAAGCAAAAATGCAAATGTCAATTGTACAACCGAAGCGGTACTGTAACCGGGAACATTGCTCACCTTGATCGACAATCGCTTCGCAGCCTCAACATCGACAATATTATAACCTGTTGCAAGAACACTGATAAATTTTAGCTCCGGGAGCTGCTCGATCATCTTCCCGTTAATAGGAGTCTTGTTCGTGATCAAGATTTCAGCGCCCTGCGCACGTTCCACCACTTCATCCTGCGGAGTACGGTCATACACGGTTAATTCCCCCAATTGCTCCAATTCACCCCAATCCAGATCACCTGGATTAAGGGTATGACCATCTAATGCTATGATTTTCATTTATTTATGAAATATAAAATGAATAATATCACCCCTCGACCTCATCCAGACGAACAGGACGATTTTCCTTCAGTGAAATATTTGCTGCCAAGGCTACGAGCATTGCCTGCAATCCGTCATCGCCGGTAATGGGCATTGGAGTTTTTTTCTGCAAACATTCAATGAAAGTCTGCATTTCGATCCGATAAGACTCCGCATACCGGTCAATAAAAAAGTCAAGGTTGCGCGAAAGATGCACGCCATTTTTATCAAGAAAATAATTGGTGGTCTTCAATGGATTTTCTGCCTTCATCATCCCCTCTGACCCAAACACTTCAAGTCGCTGATCATAGCCGTAACTCGCATGCCTGCTGTTTTCTATGATAACCGTAACGTCATTTTTGAAAGTCAACATCAAATAAGCACTGTCAATGTCACCCGCCTTTCCAATCTCCGGATCCACAAGATTATATCCCCTGGCATACGCCTCTTTTACTTCCGCACCAACAAGATATCTCGCCATGTCAAGATCGTGAATCGTCATGTCAAGGAAGAGTCCGCCTGATGCTTTGATGTAAGGGATGGGAGGTGGACCAGGATCGCGGCTAATGATATGAACCGAACGCAGCTTACCGATCTTGCCTTGAAGCAAGGCCTGTTTCACTTCCTGAAAGTTTGGATCCAGGCGCTGATTGAAAGCAAGCATCAACGGAACACCTGATGCTTTTACAACATCCAGCGTCTCACGTACCTTGCCCAATGCGAGGTCCAGCGGCTTCTCGCAAAAAATGGCCTTCCCGGCCTTCGCCACCTTGATGACGTAATCCGCATGCACATTGGTTGAGGTGCAAATCAAAATAGCATGAATATCCGGATGGTTGATCACCTCATCTGCATTGTCAGTTATCAGCGGCACATTAAATTTTTCCGCAAATTTCCTCCCTGGCTCGGAAGGATTCATGGCCGCCAACACGCGAACGCCCTCAATGCGCGTGCAAAGATTTTCAAGATGAATTTTTCCAATTCTGCCAAGTCCTAATATCCCAATATTTATCAATGTTCTATGTTTTTTATATGATCAGTAAATGTAGTTGAACAAAATAATTTGTCCGAAAAATTCATACAATAAAATCCTCCTTACTTTATTGAGTTTGAAAGGAGAATCATTGCAAAATCTTTAGTAATTTAAAGCAAATTTTGTTGTTGCCCATGCGAACCAGATTTGCTCTTTATCAAAAAATAATACTCACATTAAGTGCGATCGTAATGATCGCCTATGGAATCATGAGTTGTGGACAGAATTTCTCTCCTGCAATCGCTGATAAAGTTGATTTCAATTATGACATACGCCCGATACTTGTTCAAAAATGTTATCTGTGTCATGGTCCGGATCCCGGAAGCAGAAAAGCGAATCTTCGTTTGGATACCTATGAAGGCGCAACCGCATTGTTAAAAGATGGATTGAAAGCGATTGATCCGGGTCATGCAAAAAAAAGTCTGGTGCTGTTCAGGATCAATCATAAAGATCCTGACATAGTCATGCCAACGCCTGAATCAAATCTTACGCTGACAGAAAGAGAAATTGCACTGATAGAAAAATGGATCGAGCAAGGTGCGGAATGGAAGCCGCATTGGTCATTCATTCCTCCGAAAGAAACTCCTGCTATAAAAGAGTTTAAAGGAAACCCCATCGATTATTTCATCAATCAAAAACTTGCAGAGAATGATTTGAAATCATCACCGGAAGCAGATAAAAATGCATTGATACGAAGGGTGTCTTATGTATTAACAGGACTTCCACCTGAACCTGAAGCAATTAATAAATTTCTGGCAGACAACAGTAGTAATGCTTATGAAAAAATGGTGGACCAATATCTTAAGGACCCTCATTTCGGTGAGCGCTGGGCACGGCATTGGATGGATCTTGTACGCTATGCGGAAACAAAAGGACATGAATTTGATTACACGATCTCCGGAGCATGGAGATACCGCGACTATTTGATCCGTGCATTCAACAACGATGTGCCTTATGATCAACTCGT